>NZ_PSVI01000024.1:0-52990 GCF_002931415.1 Rathayibacter sp. AY1E8 | reverse complement strand
ATTGGCATTGAACATAGTGCACGCTGTTGAGTTCTCAAGAATCGGACACATCCCGCCTCCACACCAGAACGGTGCTTCACAACGGAAGTGATCGAAGATAATGTTGCTTGCGTCATACGCGTCTTCTCGGTAGACTAGGAGAAGTTTCTTTCTCCCTGTCGCCGTGGCAACTTGTATAACTTAGCACATCCGCAGGCCGTGTCAAATTCGGCTTCTTCGCGATGTCGTCACGCTCGTAGGCGCTCCGACGTTGCTCGGTTCAGGACCTGAGTCCTGCGCCGGGCGGCGAAGTTGCTGGATCCGAGGGATCCTGCGAAGGCTTTACATCCGTGCGGCAGACCTGCTCCGAAAAGCTGTCTTGCCGAGTGGATGGTCCCGATTGAGGCCGGGACGTAGGAGCTGCTGCTCTTTCCGTTTCCCTGCGGCCTTTGTGGCGACTCGGAATAAGTTACGCAGCGATCGCGGTGCTGTCAAACGACGGGCCGAAATCGCACATCCCGGGCGTGTCGGGATCGGGGGTCCTCCCCGTCGGCGCCCGGTTCCGCGGGCGGATCCGGGGTCCGAGCCGGCTGCATCGGACCGAGGCGGGCACCCGCGCGCGCGGGATCCGACTCCACCGAGTGGAAGGACCCTCCCCGGAAACGACGAGGAGCGCGCGGCCCGGATCGCTCCGGTACCGCGCGCTCCTCGAGGGGATGCCGGGACTACGCCCCGATGCCGACCGCCTCGGGGGAGACGTCCGCACCGGAAGCCGAGGGCTCGAGCGCCTCGGCGACGCGCTGCGAGAGCGACGAGTCGACGTTCGCCCAGTACTGGAGCACGCGCTGCCGCAGCTCCGGACGGGTGACCTTCGACACGTGGCCGGCGATGTTCGCGACCAGGCGGGCGCGCGCGTCGTCGTCGAGGACCTCGCGGTAGAGCGTCCCCGCCTGACCGAAGTCGTCGTCCTCCGGGTGGAGGGTCGCCGCGGCGCGCGTCAGCTCGCCGTCGGTCTCCCAGCCGGCCGACTCCGCCGCCCGGGCGGGATCGGCGTGGGCGCCGCCCATCGTGTTCGGCGCGTAGACGGGCACCTCGGACTTCTGGAAGTCGAACCGCATGGGGCCGTCCTTCGAGTACGAGTGCACGGGCGACTTCGGCGCGTTCACCGGCAGCTGCGCGTGGTTGGTCCCCACGCGGTAGCGGTGCGCGTCGGCGTAGCTGAAGATGCGCGCGAGGAGCATCTTGTCGGGGCTTGCCGCGATCCCGGGCACGAAGTTCGAGGGGGCGAACGCCGCCTGCTCGATCTGCGCGAAGTAGTTCTCGGGGTTCCTGTCGAGCGTCATGGTGCCGACCTGGATCAGCGGGTAGTCCGAGTGGGGCCAGACCTTGGTGAGGTCGAACGGGTTGAACCGGTAGCTCTTCGCGTCCTCGTACGGCATGACCTGCACGGACAGCGTCCACGAGGGGAAGTCGCCGCGGTCGATGGCGGAGGACAGGTCGCGGATGTGGAAGTCCGCGTCCTCACCGGCGATCTGGTCGGCCTGCTCCTGGCTCAGGATCTCGACGCCCTGATCGGTCTTGAAGTGGTACTTGACCCAGAAGCGCTCGCCGGCGGCGTTGATCCACTGGTAGGTGTGCGAGCCGAAGCCGTCCATGTGCCGCCACGAGGAGGGGAGGCCGCGGTCGCCCATGAGCCATGTGACCTGGTGGGCCGACTCGGGCGAGAGGGTCCAGAAGTCCCACTGCATGTCGTGGTCGCGCAGGTGGCTGCCGGGCAGGCGCTTCTGCGAGCGGATGAAGTCGGGGAACTTGATGCCGTCGCGGATGAAGAAGACGGGGGTGTTGTTGCCGACGAGGTCGTAGTTGCCCTCGCTCGTGTAGAACTTCAGCGCGAAGCCGCGGGGGTCGCGCCAGGTGTCGGGCGAGCCCTGCTCGCCGGCGACCGTGGAGAACCGCGCGAGCATCTCGGTCTCGACTCCGGGCTGGAAGAGCGCGGCACGCGTGTAGGCGCTGACGTCGGCGGTGGTGGTGAAGCGTCCGAAGGCTCCGCCGCCCTTGGCGTGGACGACCCGCTCCGGGATGCGCTCGCGGTTGAACTGGGCCAGCTTCTCGACGAGGTAGTGGTCGTGGAGCGCGAGGGGTCCGTCGGCTCCGACGCTCAGCGAGTGGTCGTCACTCGCGACCGGTGCTCCGGAGTTCGTGGTGGTGAATCGTTCCTCGGTCATGTTCCTCCTGTCGGCGAGGGGCACGGGGCCCGCCGCTGCGGTGTAGCGGATGTCGGTCAGTGGGCCAGGGCCAGGCAGTCGGGGCAGGTGCCCCAGAACGTGACGTCGGCGGTGTCCACGGCGAAGCCGCTCGCGGTCTGCGGATGCAGGCACGGCGCCTCCCCGACGACGCAGTCGACGTCGGCCACGGCCCCGCAGCGCCGGCACACCACGTGGTGGTGGTTGTCGCCGACCCGCAGCTCGAACCGGCGGGGGTGGCCCTCCGGCTCGATGCGGCGGACGATCCCGGCGTCGGTGAACGCCGAGAGCACTCCGTAGACCGCCTGGGCCGAAGCCTCGGGGAGGCCCTCGCGCACTCGGGCCAGGACCGCGTCCACCCCGGAGTGCGGGTGCTCCTCGAGAGCGAGGAGCACCGCGCGCCGGGTGGCGGTGACCTTGAGCCCGGAGGCTCGGAGCCGCTCGTCCACTGTCGTCATGCCGAGGACACTACCCGAGTTGTCTTGAGCGGATCAAAACAACGGGCGGCGTGGCGCGCTCGTCCGGGTGAACGGCCGGGAACGCTCCGGCGGCCACGCGGAGGCTCCGATCAGGCGACCGGACCCTCGACCAGCACGACCTGGGCGGAGCGGGCGGCGCCCGCGGAGTCGGTCCACGAGATCGTCACCGACTCCCCGGGCTCGCGCTGCGCGAGCGAGGCGGACAGCTGGTCGGCCGAGGCGACGGTGACCCCGTCGACCGCGGTGACGACGTCCCCCGCCTCGAGGCCCGCCTGCGCGGCCGGCCCGCCCTCGACGACTCCGCCGATCACGGCGCCGGACGCGGTGGTCGCGAGCGCGCGCGAGGTCGGCGACGCGGTGCCGGAGGAGAGGGAGACGCCGAGGAAGGCCGGATAGCCGATCTCGACGGTGGCCGTGTCGGCGCCCGCCTCGATGGTGGCCACGATGTCCAGGGCCTTCGAGATCGGGATCGCGAAGCCGGTGATGTCGACCGTCCCGCTGGAGGCGGCGGTGTCCATCCCCACGACGCGGCCGGCGGAGTCGACGAGCGGGCCGCCGGAGTCGCCGGAGACGATGTCGGCGTCCGTCTGGATCAGCCCGGTCAGCGTCTCGGCGGAGATCCCCGACTCGGAGCGGGTGGTGATCTGCTGATCGAGACCGGTGACCGTGCCGGTGGCGGCGACCAGGTCGCCCGTCCCTCCTGCGTTGCCGACGGCGGTCACGGTGTCGCCCACAGCGACCCCGTCCGTGTCGAGCGAGGCGGGGGTGAGGCCGGAGGCGTCCTCCAGCTGCAGGACGGCGACGTCGTTCGTCGCGTCGGTGCCGACGACGCGGGCGGTGTAGCTGCGGCCCGTCGACTCCACCGTGACCGAGATCGCGGTGGCGCCCTCGACGACGTGGTTGTTGGTGAGGATCATGCCGTCGGAGGTGAGGATCATGCCGGTGCCGGCCGAGCGGGCGCCCTGGTAGGTGAGCTCGGAGGTGATCGTGACGACGCCGGCGGTCTGCGCGGTGCTCGCGGCCACGGCGTCGGTCGCGCCGGTGGCCGGCTCGGCGGCGGAGGAGCCGCCCTGCGTCGAGCCGTACGGGGAGGAGCCGCCCTGCGTCGAGCCGCCCTGCGTCGATCCGCCCTGCGTCGATCCGCCCCAGGAGGGGACGATCACGTACCCGCCGCCGAAGGATCCCCGCGAGCCGCCGGGGTAGACGATCGTAGCGGCGCCGGCCGAGGCGGAGGAGGCCGCCTCGGTGCGGCCGGCGGTGGCGACTCCGCCTGCTGTCACTCCGATCAGCACGGCGAGGCCGAGGCCGCCGGCGATCAGCGCCCGACGACGACGACGACGGTCGTCCGCGCGCAGCGCGCGCACCTCGTCGGCGCCCGTCGCCTCGGTGATGGCGGGCTGGTCGGTGAGTTCTCGCTCGTCGGATTCGTGTCGCTCGTTCATGGTGTCGTCCTCGTGCCGGGGCCGCCCCTGACGGCGACCGGTTCCCATTCCACGCCCGGCCTCCCCGCGCCGCCTGGACGATGCTTATGCGGTTCCTATGAGCGCTCGCCCCTCTGAATGGTTGTAGCTTCAACCAAAAGCGGGTAGCGTCTCCGCCGTGACCACCTCCTCCCCCGACCTGCTCGCTCCCGACACCGCGATGGGCGCGGTGACCCTCCGCGTCGCCGACCTCGACGGGATGATCGCCTACTACCGCGACGCCGTGACGCTCGAGCTGCTCTCGCATGACGGACCGGTCGCGGTGCTCGGCCGCGGCGGAGTGCCGGCCGTGATCCTCCAGCACGCGCCCGAGCTGGTGCACGCCTCGCCGCGCAGCGCAGGCCTCTTCCACACGGCGATCCTCTTCGAATCGGAGGCGGCGCTCGCCGCGGCCGTGTACAGCGTCGCGACCCGGCACCCCGGCTCCTTCACCGGCAGCTCCGACCACCTGGTCAGCAAGGCCTTCTACTTCGACGACCCCGAGCACAACGGCGTCGAGCTCTACTGGGACCGCGACCGCACGCAGTGGTCGTGGACGCACGGGCGGATCGAGATGAGCACGCTCTTCCTCGACCCGAACGCGTTCCTGCAGGAGCACCTCACCGAGGAGTCGATCGCGCAGCCGCGCCTCGGCGGCGCCTCCGTCGGCCACGTGCACCTGAGCGTGGGCGACGTCGCCACCGCGAAGGAGTTCTACGTCGACCGGCTCGGCTTCGAGACGACGATCGCGTACGGCGGGCAGGCGCTCTTCGTCTCGGCGGGCGGCTACCACCACCACATGGCGATGAACACCTGGAACTCGGCGGGCGCCGGACGCCGGCAGCAGGCCCTCGGCCTCGGACAGGTCGAGATCGTGGTGCCCGGCGCCGACGACCTCGGCGCGCTCGGCGAGCGGCTGGCCCGCTCCGGAGTCGCCACCCGCGACGACGGCCGCACCCTCGCCTTCGAGGACCCCTGGGCGAACGCGATCCGCGTCACGACCTCCTGAGCGCCGCCGACCGCGGGGACCCCCGCGGGTACGATGGTCGCGCGGAAGACCGCACTCCCCCGAGACTCCGGAGAACACGGTGCCCACGATCGTCGTTGAAGTCATGCCCAAGGCCGAGCTGCTCGACCCGCAGGGGAAGGCCGTCGCCGGCGCGCTCGCGCGGCTGGGCCACTCCGCCCTCCACGGCGTGCGGGTGGGCAAGCGCTTCGAGATCACCGTCGACGAGGTGACCGACGAGGTGCGCGCCTCGGTGCAGCGCATCGCCGACGAGATGCTCTCGAACTCGGTGATCGAGGACGTCGTCGGGATCCACTACCCGGCGGAGGCCGCCCGATGAGGATCGGCGTCATCACCTTCCCCGGCTCGCTCGACGACCGCGACGCCCAGCGCGCCGTCCGGTTCGCGGGCGCGGAGCCGGTCGCGCTGTGGCACGGCGACCACGACCTCGACGGCGTCGACGCGATCGTCCTGCCGGGGGGCTTCTCCTACGGCGACTACCTGCGCTGCGGCGCCATCGCCTCCCACTCCCCGATCATGCGCGAGGTCGTCGACGCGGCGAACGCCGGGACCCCGGTCCTCGGCATCTGCAACGGCTTCCAGATGCTCACCGAGGCGCACCTGCTGCCCGGCGGCCTGATCGCGAACGACATCGGATCCTTCGTCTGCCGCGACCAGCGCCTGATGGTCGCGAGCACCGAGACCGCCTGGACGAACGGCTTCGAGCCCGGCCAGGAGATCACGATCCCGCTGAAGAACGGCGAGGGCGGCTACATCGCCTCGGCCGACACGCTGCTCGAGCTCGAGGCGGAGGGACGCGTCGTCGTCCGCTACCTCGGCCACAACCCGAACGGCTCCATGAACGACATCGCCGGCATCAGCAACCGCCGCGGCAATG
Source organism: Rathayibacter sp. AY1E8 (assembly GCF_002931415.1). Classification (NCBI taxonomy): domain Bacteria; kingdom Bacillati; phylum Actinomycetota; class Actinomycetes; order Micrococcales; family Microbacteriaceae; genus Rathayibacter; species Rathayibacter sp. AY1E8. The sequence continues at coordinate 46,925 of NZ_PSVI01000024.1, read as the reverse complement.
TGGTGGGGCTCATGCCGCACCCGGAGCACGCCGTCGAGGAGGGCTTCGGGCCCGACACGGCCGCCGCGATGCGCTCGGGTGTGGACGGGCTGACGTTCTTCACGTCGGCGCTGAAGTCGCTGCTCGCCTCCGCCTGACGCATCCGGTCCGGGCGGCTCCGCCCGCCCGCGACGCACGAGACCCCCGGTTCCGGCCGGGGGTCTCGTGCGTGATGGGCGATGTTCGCGGCGCCGCTCAGGGCCCCGTCAGGACCTCGGGCTCGGGGGTCATCGAGATGGTGGGGATCGAGGCGGTGATCACGGTGCCGTCGGAGCGGCGGGTGCCCTCGATGTCGGACGTGGTCGGCGCGCCGTGCAGGCGGCGGCCCTGGTGCGTGAGCGGGACGCGCACGGGGCTGCCGGCGGCGACGTGCACGCGCTCGTCGCGGACGGTGATCGCGGCGGAGTCGCCGGTCTCGACCGTCAGCAGGACCTCGGTCTGCGTCACCTCGACGCGCACGCGCGTGCCGTGGAGGGTGATGCGGAAGGCGAGGCGGTCCCAGTCGTCGGGAAGGCGCGGATCGAGCGTGATCCGGCCGCCGTGGTCGCGCATCCCGCCGAAGCCGTAGACGAGGGCGCTCCAGACGCCGCCCGTCGAGGCGACGTGGATGCCGTCCGCGGTGTTGCGGTGCAGGTCGGCGAGGTCGACGAACAGCGCCGACAGGAAGTAGTGGCGGGCCAGGTCGCTGTAGCCGACCTCGGCGGCGATGATCGACTGCACGACGGCCGAGAGGGTCGAGTCGCCGGTGGTCAGCGCGTCGTAGTACTCGAAGTCGGCACGCTTCTGCTCGGCGGTGAACTCGTTGCCCTGCAGCAGCAGCGCGAGCACGACGTCGGCCTGCTTGAGCACCTGGAAGCGGTAGATCACCAGCGGGTGGAAGTGCAGCAGCAGCGGGCGCTTGCTCGCGGGGGTGTTCTCGAGGTCCCACAGCTCCTTCTCGAGGAAGGCCGCGTCCTGCGGGTGGATGCCCGCCCGCGCGTCGAAGGGGATGTGCATCTTCTCGGCGGCGCGCGCCCACTCGAGCACCTCGCCCTCGTCGAGAGCGAGGCGGTCGGCCATCCGCTCGTACGCGGCGGGCTCGACGGCCTTCAGCAGCTCGACGGCGCGGGCGGCCGAGCGGAGGTTCGCCCGGGCCATGACGTTCGTGTACAGGTTGTCGTTGACGACGGTCGTGTACTCGTCCGGCCCCGTCACTCCGTGGATGTGGAAGTGGTCGTCGCCGTTGCTGCGCCAGAAGCCCAGATCGGCCCACATCCGCGCGGTCTCGACGAGGATGTCGATCGCTCCGCGGGCGAGGAAGTCGTCGTCGCCCGTGGCACCCACGTACTGCATGAGCGCGTAGGAGATGTCGGCGTCGATGTGGTACTGAGCGGTGCCGGCGGCGTAGTACGCCGACGACTCCTGACCGTTGATGGTGCGCCAGGGGAAGAGCGCGCCGCGCTGGTTGAGCTCGGAGGCGCGCGCCCGGGCGGCCTCGAGCATGTTCTGCCGGAAGCGCAGGGCGTTCCGGGCGACGAGGGGCGCCGTGTAGCTGAGGAACGGGAGGACGTAGACCTCGGTGTCCCAGAAGTAGTGGCCGCCGTAGCCGGAGCCCGAGACGCCCTTGGCCGCGACTCCGCCGCCGTCGGTGCGGGCGGTGGACTGGGCGAGCTGGAAGAGGTTCCAGCGGGTGGCCTGCTGGATCGCGGGCTGGCCGTCCAGCTGCACGTCGGAGCGGGTCCAGAAGTCGTCCAGCCACTCGCGCTGCTTGACGAACTGCTCCTCGACCGGCGTCTCGCGGGCGCGGTCGAGCGTGCGGTCGCAGCGGTCGGCGAGCTCGCGCACGGGCACGCCGCGGGAGGTGTGGTAGGTCAGCGTCTTGACCAGGCGGACCGGCCGGCCGGCCTTGGCCTTCACGCGGTAGACGTGCTTGGCGAGGTCGTCGTCGATCTGGGAGGTCTGGTCCCACTCGTTCTCGGTCTCGAGCTGGTGCTCGGCGCCGCAGGCGACGGTCATCTGGGAGTTGGTGGTCCGGTAGCCGAGGAGGTAGCGGGTGCCGCTGACGCGCTTGAGGCGCGGCTGGAGCACGCGGTCCTCGAACGACTCCGCCTTGCGCGGGTCGAAGCCGGCGCCCTCGCTGCCGGAGGGGGCGTGGTACTCGTCCACGCCGTCCTGGCGGTTGAGGATCTGGCTCGAGATCAGCACGGACGCGTCGTGGTCGAGCATCTCGACCTCGTAGTCGAGGATCGCGAGGTGCCGGTCGGTGAACGAGACCAGGCGGCGCGAGCGGATCAGGACGCGCTTGCCGGAGGGGGTGCGCCACTCCAGCTCGCGGGTGAGCACGCCGTTCGCGAAGTCGAGGCGGCGCGAGTAGGCGAGGACGTCGGCCTCGCTCAGCACGAAGGGCTCGTCGTCGACGTAGAGGCGGATGATCTTGGCGTCCGGCACGTTGACGATGGTCTGGCCGACGCGGGCGAAGCCGAACGCCTCCTCCGCGTGGCGGATGGGCCAGGTCTCGTGGAACCCGTTGATGAAGGTGCCGTAGGCGTAGCCGTCGCGCCCCTCCTCCACGTTGCCGCGGAGGCCGAGGTAGCCGTTGCCGGTGGCGAAGAGCGTCTCGGTGCGGCCCTGCAGCTCGGAGGCGAACTCGGTCTCGACGAGGGCCCACTCGTCGATCGGGAAGCGGTTCCGGTCGAGCGGGTCGGAGGTGATGGGGTTCATGCGGCGTCCTCGGGGGCGGGAGCGGTGGGGAGGAAGGGGAGCAGCTCGGCCAGGTCGTCCACGACCAGGTCGGCGCCGTGCTCGAGCAGGGTGTCGGCCCCGACTCCGCGGTCGACGCCGACGACGAGGCCGAAGCCGCCCGCGCGGCCTGCCGCGACTCCGGAGTGCGCGTCCTCGAGGACGGCGCACTCGGCGGCCGGGAGGCCGAGGAGCTCGGCCGCGTAGAGGTAGGTGTCGGGCGCGGGCTTGCCGGCGATCGAGCGCTCGGCGGCGAGGAGCCCGTCCACGACGACCTCGAAGCGGTCGCGGAGGCCGGCCGCCTCGAGCACCGGCACGCCGTTGCGGGAGGAGGTGACGACGGCGACCTGCACGCCCGCGGCGATCGCGGCGTCGACGAAGCGGAGCGAGCCCGGGTAGGGAGCGACGCCGGTCTCGGCGAGGGTGCGGTTGAAGGCGTCGTTCTTGCGGTTGCCGAGCCCGCAGACGGTCTCGAGCGACGGGTCGTCCTCGGGCGCGCCCTCGGGGAGGGTGATGCCGCGCGAGGCGAGGAGCGCCCGGACGCCGTCGTACCGCGGGCGTCCGTCGATGTACCGGAAGTAGTCGGCGTCGGTGTAGCCCTCGGCGATCCCGCGCGAGGAGAGGTACTCCGTGAACAGCCGCGACCAGGCCTGCATGTGGACGTCGGCGGTCGGCGTGAGCACGCCGTCGAGGTCGAACAGGAGCGCGCGGACGCCGCGGAGGGCGGAGGCGTCGGGGCGCGTCGGGGATGCAGTCACGGCGGGGAGGACCTCTGATCGGGGGCAGGCGTTCGGCGGTTCCGCCGATGACGGTCGTCCGCCGCGGACTGCAGGTATCGTATACGCCCCCCGGCCGCCGTGTGGAACCGTTTACACGTCCGTCATCTGCGCGCCGCCGGGGGCGTCGATCCGCTCGGGGGCGAGGCGGTGCCGCCCGAGGGGGAGCATGAGCGGAGTGCCCGAGGTCGGGTCGGTGATGATGCGGCTGTCGAGGCCGAACACGGCGAGCACCGTCTCCTCGGTGAGCACCGCGGCCGGGCTGCCGGAGGCGTGCACCGCGCCGTGCGCGATCGCCACGAGGTGGTCGGCGTAGCGGGCGGCCATATTGAGGTCGTGCAGGACCATCACCACCGTCGTCCCGCGGGTGCGGTTGAGGTCGACGAGCAGGTCGAGCACCTCGATCTGGTGGCTGACGTCGAGGAAGGTGGTCGGCTCGTCCAGCAGCAGCACGTCGGTCTCCTGCGCGAGGGCCATCGCGATCCAGACGCGCTGGCGCTGCCCGCCGCTGAGCTCGTCGACGGAGCGGTCGGCCAGGGCGGCGGTGTCGGTCGCGTCGAGCGCGGTCGCGACGGCCTCGTCGTCGTAGACGCTCCAGCGGCTCAGCATCCCCTGGTGCGGATGGCGGCCGCGGCCGACGAGATCCGCGACGGTGATGCCCTCCGGGGCGATCGGCGACTGCGGGAGGAGGCCGAGCGTGCGGGCGAGCTGCTTCGCCGGCGTCCGGTGCACGGCCCTGCCGTCGAGCAGCACGGCGCCGGAGCGGGGCGCGAGCAGGCGCGACATCGAGCGCAGGAGCGTCGACTTGCCGCAGGCGTTCGCTCCGACGATCGCGGTGATGCGGCCGGGCGGGACGACGAGGTCGAGGCCGTCGACGACGGTCCGGTCGCCGTAGCCGAGGGTGACCCCCTCGGCCGTCAGGGTGTGCGCGGTGGTCACAGTGAGCCTCCCGCTCTGTTGCTGCGGACGATGAGGTAGACGAGGTAGGGCGCCCCGAGGACGCCGGTGACCACTCCGACCGGGTAGCGCAGGCCCAGCCCGAACTGCCCGACGAAGTCGGCGACGAGCACGAGCAGCGCGCCGACGAGGGCCGAGGGGATGAGGAGCGACGCGCCGGGCCCGATCAGGCGGGCGGCGATCGGGCCGGAGAGGAAGGCCACGAACGCGATCGGGCCGGCGGCGGCCGTCGCGAAGGCGATCAGCCCGACCGCGGCGACGATCACGACGAGGCGGGTGGCGTTCACGCGGATGCCGAGCGCGGAGGCGGTGTCGTCGCCGAGCTGCGTGGCGGAGAGGTCGCGCGAGCGCGAGAGCAGGACGGGGGTGAGGACGACGACCGCGGCGAGGACCGGCACGACCTCGCTCCAGCTCGCGCCGTTGAGGCTCCCGGTGAGCCAGCGGGACGCCTCCTGCAGGTCCCACGCGGCGGCCTGCGAGAGCACGTAGGCGGTGAGGGAGTCGAGCATGGCGGCGACCCCGATGCCGATCAGGATCAGCCGGGTACCGGCGACTCCGCTGCGGTAGGACAGGGCGTAGACGAGCAGGGCGACCACGAGTCCCGCGACGATCGCGAGGGCCGAGACCTGCGCGGCCCCGAGCGAGAGCGTCACGATCGCGAATGCCGCGGCGGCGCTCGCCCCGGCGCTGATCCCGATGATGTCGGGGCTGGCGAGCGGGTTGCGGAGCATGGTCTGGAAGCTCACTCCGCCGAGCCCGAAGCACAGGCCCACCAGCAGGGCGAGGACGGCGCGCGGGAGGCGGAGGCGCCCGACGGTGAAGCTCGCCCCGGGGACCTGCTCGCCGAGGATCACGCGGAGCACCTCGTCGGGCGAGTAGACGGTCTGGCCGACCAGCAGGGAGACGGCGAGGACGGCCGCGATCAGGACAGCGAGCACGGCGACGACGATCCGGCGGCGGGCCCCGCGGCGGCGGCGGCCGGCCGCGACGGCGCGGGCGGTGGCGGAGGGCGCCTCGACCAGCGCGGTCACAGCTCGCGCACCTTCTGGCGGCGGACGATCGCGATGAACACCGGGGCGCCGACCAGCGCGGTGACGATGCCCACATCGATCTCGCTCGGGCGCGCGACGACGCGGCCGACGATGTCGGCGGCGATCAGGAGCACGGCGCCGGTCACCGCCGAGAACGGCAGCAGCCAGCGGTGGTCGACGCCGACGAGGAGGCGGCAGGCGTGCGGGACGACCAGGCCGACGAAGCCGATGGGCCCCGTGACCGCGGTCGTCGCTCCGCAGAGCACGACCGCGCCCAGGGCGGCCCCGCCGCGCGCGAGGGCGACCCGCTCCCCCAGGCCCGCGGCGAGCTCGTCGCCGAGCGCGAGGGTGTTGAGGCTCTTGGCCGAGAGAACGCAGAGGACGAGGCCGGCCAGGAGGAAGGGGAGCACCTGCGCGATGCTCGCGGACGTGGCGCCGCCCACTCCGCCGATCTGCCAGGAGCGGATGCCGCCCGCGACGTCGGCGCGCGGCAGGACGATCGCGCTGATCACCGAGACCAGCGCGGCCGAGGTGGCGGCCCCGGCCAGGGCGAGCTTGAGCGGAGTCGCGCCGCCGCGCCCGAGCGACCCGACCGTGTAGACGAAGACCGCGGCGACCGCGGCCCCGCCGATCGCGACCCAGACGTAGGCGGCGGAGCTCGTCAGCCCGAAGAAGACGATGCCCGTCACGACCGCGAGCGAGGCTCCGGTGTTCACCCCGAGGATGCCGGGGTCGGCCAGCGGATTGCGGGTCACCCCCTGCATCAGCACGCCGGCGACGCCGAGGGCCGCGCCCGCGATCGCGGCGAGCACGGTGCGCGGGATGCGCTTGGCGACCGCGGCCTGCGCGAACCCGTCCGTGGACCCGCCGAACGCGGCGACCACGTCGCTCCACGCCACCTCCCGCGACCCCACCAGCACCGAGACCACGGCGGCGGCGAGCAGCACGGCCACGGCCGCGACCAGCCAGAGGGCGCGCAGCCGCCTCGGGCGGCGCACGGCGGCGACGCCCGAGGCGGCGGGAGGAGCGGCGAGGGTCACGCGGGTCGGATCCCGGCTCAGGCGGCCGGAGTGCTCTGCGCGGCCTTGGCGGCGGCCTCGTCGAGCAGGTCCAGGTAGTCGTCGAGGACCCACGAGATCGAGAGCGGCGTCGGGTTGGCGGCGGTGCCGAGCGGGGTGGAGGGCAGGCGCACGATGGCGTCGTCGGCGACCGCGGGGATCTGCGAGAGCAGCGGGTCGGCCTTGAGGGTGCTCACGAGCTCGTCGTCGCCGTAGGTGACGATCACGTCGACGTCGCTGAAGGCGTCGGCCTGCTCGGCGCTCTGCGTGAGCGAGAACTTGTCGGTCGCGGCGGAGGCGGTGGCGATGCTGCCCGGGGTCGCCATGCCGAGGTCCTCGAAGAACGCGGGGCGGGTGTCGTGCGAGGTGTAGAAGCTGACCTGGCTGAGGTCCGTCGGGTCGACGTGGGTGAGGAACATCGCCGAGGTGCCGGCCAGCTGCGGGTGCGCGGCGACCTTCTCCTCGATCTCGCCCTCGAGCTCGGTGATCAGGGCGGCGCCCTCGTCGGCCCTGCCCATCGCCTCGCTGTTCAGCGTGATCATGTCGCGCCAGGAGGTGCCCCAGGCGGTCTCGGGGTAGGCGACGACGGGGGCGATCTCGCTCAGGGTGTCGTAGTCCTCCTGCGTGAGGCCGGAGTAGGCGGCGAGGATGACGTCCGGGTCGGTGTCCGAGACGGCCTCGAAGTCGATGCCGTCGGTCTCGTCGAAGAGGACGGGGGTCTCGGCGCCGAGCTCGTCGAGCTTCTCGCTCACCCAGGGGAGGAGCCCGTCGCCGTCGTCGTCGCCGAAGTTGGCGGCGGCCATGCCTACGGGGACGACACCCAGCGCGAGCGGCACCTCGTGGTTGGCCCAGTTGACGGTCGCCACGCGCTCGGGCGCCGACTCGATGGTGGTGGTGCCGAGAGCGTGCTCGATCGTGATCGGCGTGAAGCCGCTGTCGGCGGCGGCGTCGTCTCCGGCGGCCGAGCCGCTGCAGCCGGCGAGGCCGATCGTCAGCGCGGTGGCGGCGAGCAGGGCGAGGGGCGTGGTGGCGCGGGGCATGGGTCCCTTTCGAGAGGCTGTGCGGGAGGCAGCGCAGGGTCCGAGTGGACCGGCACTAAGGACAGCCTAACCAAAGAATGTGCGTGCTCTCAGCCCCGATTCCTCGCCTCCCGAGGTCGGAGGCGCCCCGAGGTGCCGCTCGCGGAGCCCGGAGGCGGCCCCGCCACGGCCGCGGACGTCACGCCGTCGCGAGCCTCTCGACGGTGCGCAGGTTCCGGGTCGTCGTGGTGGAGCGGTAGGCGGAGCGGGCGAGGATCCGCGCGACCGGAGTGTCCGTCGAGGAGCCGCGCGGGCAGCGCCAGTAGAGGACACCGGCACCCCGGGCGACGAGCTCGACCGCCGGATCCGGCTCGCCGATCGCGGCCTGCGCGGCGTCGAGCGCCTCCTCGTCCGAGCCGAAGACGACGTACGGATGCGCCTCCTCGTCGATCCGCGGGAACGGGTAGGCGGTGAGCACCGCGGCGAGCGCCTCCTGCGTCACGAGCACGATCCAGGCGTCGTAGCCGAACCGCTCGGCGAGCGCCGCCTCGAGCGCGGGCTTCAGCTCGGCGGCCGGGCGGTCGGAGTCGAAGGCCGCGTTGCCGCTCGCGAGGACCGTCCGCACCCGGTCCACGCCGATCCCGGCGACCGTCTCGGCGAGCTCGGCGCTGCGGACGGTGCGGCCGTTCACGTTCACTCCGCGGAGGAGGGCGAGGAACCGGGTCATGCGGCCGACGGTAGCGTGACGGCATGGCACGCGGAAGCGGACGACGACGACCCCGGCGGATCCTCGAGGAGGAGATCCTGCGGGCGAGCGAGCGCGGACCCGGGGCGAGGACGCGGGCGGAGACCGTCCCTCCCTCCGGACGCCGGCTGGTGGCGCCGCCCGCCTCGGGCACCCTGCTCCACGTCGACGTGGACGCGCTGGTGGCGCTCGCCGCGCGGGAGGACCTGCTGATCGCGCTGGAGCGGCGGATCGGCGAGCACGCGGTGGCCGCGACTCCGGTGCTCTCGTGGTGGTCGGCGACTCCGTCGGTCCCGGGCGAGGAGGAGGAGCGCCGGCTCGACGCGCTCGTGCTGCGGACGGTGGAGCTCGGGGCGGGGCCGGCCGAGGACCTGGACTCGCGGCTGCGGGAGCTGGCGCACGAGGGCGGTCTGGACGAGCTGGGCGCCGCTCTGGCGCTGCTCGCGCGGGTCCCGGATCCGCCGGCGGCGTTCCAGGATCCGGACGGGTTCCTGCGCGTGACGGTCCCGGAGTCGCCGTTCGAGCGGCGGCTCGAGGTCCTCGCGGAGGCGCAGGGCCGGGCGGGCGAGCTGCTGGTGCTGCTGCGCGACTGCGCGTTCACCGCGACCCTGCCGCGGCGGCGCTCGGCGATCGCGGCGATGAGCGGGCGGATCCGGGCGGCCGCGGACCCGGGGCGCCTCGACTCCCGGCGGCTGGACGAGCTCGCGGAGGCGGTGGACGCGGCGCTCGAGAAGCGGTGGACCGTGCTCTGACGGCGGTCGGCGTTACGGGCGCGCCTGTCGCAGTGACCGTTCGCGCACCGGTTCAGCCCCCGCGCACTCCGGGTGAATAGGCTGGACGGATGCCTCTCACCGGTCTCGACCTCCGCCGCTTCCCCGCCGCCCTGAACGACGAGGGCGGTCCCGACGCCGCCACCGCCGCGTGGGCCACCGCGATCAACGCGGGCTTCCACGAGAAGGAGTTCACGCCGGAGAAGCTGCGGGACTGGGCCGAGCACATGGTCGCCGACCAGCGCGTGCTCACCGCGGTCGTCGACTCCTCCGCCCCCGAGGGGCTCGACGGCGCGGGCGTGCCGGTCGGCACCTACGCGGCGTTCCCCGGTGCCCTGCAGGTCGGCGGCGGACGCGAGCTGCCGGCGCACCTGGTGTCGCAGGTGACCGTGCGGCCCACGCACCGGCGCCGCGGCATCCTGCGCGCGATGATCACCGAGGACCTGCGCCTGGCGAAGGAGGCCGGCACCCCGGTCGCCGCGCTCACGGCGAGCGAGGCCTCCATCTACCGCCGGTTCGGCTTCGGCCGCTCGGCCTTCACCCGCTCGATCCGCGTCGACACCGGGCCGCGCTTCGGCCTGCAGACCGAGCCCGCCGGCCGCGTCGAGGTGGTCGCGACGAGCTGGCTGCAGCCGCGCATCCCCGCGGTGTTCGCCGCGTTCCAGGCGTCGACCCCCGGCTCGCTGACCCGCCAGTCGCGCTACGAGGCGAACTCCGTCGGCACCGCGTCCGGCGAGACCACGCCCGGCCTCGACGTCCGCTCGGCCGTCCACCTCGACGAGGAGGGGACGCTCGACGGCTTCGTGACCTACCGCGCGGTCGGGCCCGAGGACGACAAGACCCTCGAGATCGTCGACCTCGTCGCCCCCGGCGCCGACGCCTACCTCGCGCTCTGGGGCTACCTCGGCGCGGTCGACCTCGCCTCCGCGGTGACCTGGGACATGGCGCCGGTGGACGATCCGCTGACCTGGGCGCTCCGCGACGCGCGCGTGGTGCAGGTGAGCCACGTGGGCGACCTGATCTGGCTGCGGATCCTCGACGTCGCCGCCGCGTTCTCGGCCCGGCCGTGGACCGCGGACGGCTCGGTCGTGGTCGAGGTGGCCGACGGGCTCGGGCTCGCCGACGGCCGCTACCGCCTCACCGCCTCGGGCGGCTCCGCCACCGTGGAGCGCACCGGGGACGAGGCCGAGCTCGCGCTGGACGTGGCCGACCTGGGCTCGCTGCTGCTGGGCTCGGTGCGGCCGTCGATCCTGGCGAAGGCCGGGCTGGCGCGCGTCACGGGCGAAGCGGGGCGGATGGACCGCCTGTTCGCGCCGATCGCGACGCCGTACTGCATCTCGTTCTTCTAGGGGGCACCGCCCTCCCGGGGGCACCGCCCTCTCGGCGGCAGCGCGCGGCCGGCGGTGTCCGACTCCCGTGCCGCCGCCGCCCCCGCGCACCGCAGCCGCCGCGGACTGCCAGCCGCCTCCGGGCGTCCGCGCATCCCGCGTCGGTCATGCTGGAGGACCCGTCCCCGACACCGGCAGGAGTTCCGCGTGGGTGCATCCGTGATCGTCGACGTCATCGTCGTGCTGAGCCTCATCGGCGCGCTCGTCGACGGTCTGCGGCGCGGCCTGCTCCGGACCCTCGGCGGTCTTGCCGGGATCGTCGCGGGCGCGATCGGCGCCTCGTTCGCCGTGCCCGCCGTCTCGTCGTGGACGGCCGGCAGCGAGTGGCGCCTGCTCGCCGTGATCGGCACCGCCGTGCTGCTGCTGGGCGTCGGCTACGCGATCGGAGCGACGCTCGGCGCGGTCATCGGCCGCGGAGCCGACCGGGTGAAGCTCGGCCTGCTCGACCGGCTCGCGGGCGGCGTCGCCGGCGTCGCGATCTCCGGCCTGGTCTGGATCGCCGTCACCTCGGCCGTCTCCCTCCTCGGCGTCCCCCTCGTCACGACCTCGGTCGCCGGCTCGACGGTCATCCGCACGATCGACGACCTCACCCCCTCCCCCGTCCGCGCCTTCCTCGCCCAGCTGCAGTCGACCGTGGTCGACGAGGGCACGTCCTGGGTCGTCGAGGCGCTCGACGCTCCGACCCAGGCGCCCGCGATCCCGGACGTCTCGACCGACGACCCGGAGGTCGCCGCCGCCACCCGCTCGGTCGTGCGCGTCTCCGGCACGGCCTGGGCCTGCGACGTCGGAGTGACGGGCAGCGGCTTCGTCGTCTCGGACGACCGCGTCATCACCAACGCGCACGTGGTCGGCGGAGTCTCGCAGCCGGTCGTCGAGGCGCCGGGCGAGGCCCCGCGCACCGGCCGCGTCGTCTACCTGGACCCGGCCACCGACCTCGCCGTGATCGCCGTCGACGGGCTCGACGCCTCTCCGCTCCCGCTCGACGACGCCGTCGCCGCCGGGGACGACGCCGTGGTCGCGGGCTACCCCTTCGGCGGCCCGCTGACCCTCGGCTCGGCCGAGATCTCCTCCGACGCCACGGTCTCGCTGATGGTCGACGGAGCACCGACCTCACGGGAGGTGCTGACCCTCGCCGCCGTCGTCAACCAGGGCAACTCGGGCGGCCCGCTGCTCTCTCTCGAGGGCACCGTGTCGGGCGTCGTCTTCGGCAAGGCCGCCTCCGTCGACAACGTCGGCTACGCCATCCCGCTCTCGGTCCTCACTCCCGTGGTCGAGCAGGCCGCCTCGCTGACGGACGCCGTCGATCCGGGGGCCTGCCGCTCGAAGTGAGCGGTCACGGCAGCGGTCCGTCGACCAGCACGAGGGTGAGGTCGTCGAGCCGCACCGTCTCGGGCCGCGCCGACTCGAGGTAGGCGGACACGCGCGGATCGACCGGGAAGCGCGCCGACAGCTCGATCGCGATGGCGACGATCCCTGCGGACGACGGATCGGTCGTCACCCGGTCGCCGATGTAGGGCACGTAGACGCCCGAGGACATGCCCTGCGCGAGGACCAGGCCGCCGTCGAGGCCGCGCTCGCGCAGCACGTCGGCCACCCGCGCGATCCCGGTCGGCCGCTCTTGGGCGATCCCCGCCGTGGTGGCGATCGCGATCACGAGGGAGGCGGCCACCAGCACCGCGCCGACGCCGCGGGCGAGGGGTGCGGGCAGCACGATCCCGCCGCGCAGCGCCTCCGCGATGCCGATGCCCGCCAGCGCGCAGAGGAGCCACGCCCACGCCGCGTAGTAGTGCGGCAGCGCGACCGAGCTGATCGCCAGGTGGAACACGAGCAGGAGCAGCGTCGCGGCGCCCAGGTAGAGCACCAGCGCGCGGCGCCGCGGAGCGAGCAGGGCCAGCAGGGTCCCGAGGAGCAGCACGGCGAGCGCCGCCGGCCCGATGCCGACGACCATGAACCACAGGTTCGCCCACCACGGAGGGAAGACGTACGCGGTCCCGGCGACCTCGATCAGGTGGCCGTCGGCGTTGTGCTCGGACTGGAACTCGAGCAGGTACCGGATCGCCTCGACCGGGTGCACCGGCAGGTAGGCGAGCACCCCGGTGACGACGAACGCGACGGAGAGGGCGAGGCCGCCCCGCAGAGCCCGGGCCCTGCTCCCCGACCACAGCAGCGGCAGCAGGAGCACGGGCGCGAGGACCGCGGTGGTCAGCTTCGAGGTGACCGACAGCGCCAGCAGCGCACCGGCCAGCGCGATCAGCCAGCCGCTCCGCCTGCCCGGCGAGGCGCGCGACCAGGTCCACGCCGCCGCCATCGCCGCGACGGCGAAGAGCACCATGAAGGGCTCCAGGAGCGCGAGGCGGTCGATCCGGGTGCCGGCGCCCACGGCGGTGCGCGGGAGGAGGAGGAACAGGCCGGCCGGGACGAGCGCGAGCGTCGGGCCGAGCTCGCGCCGGAACCAGAGCCAGAGCACCACCCCGGTGAGGAATGCGGCCGCGCCGGCGGCGATCCTGCCCGCGAGCAGCCCCTCGCCGAGCAGCACCTGCGCGAGCCCGATCAGGTACTTCGCCGTCGGCGGATGCTCGAGGTTCGCGCTCACGTCGCCGTGCAGGTAGTCCCAGCCCGCGGCGAGGTACACGGGCTCGTCCGACGAGATGTTCGCCGCTCCGAGGTTCCCGAAGCACTGGTAGAGCCCCCACAGCACGGTCCCGATCAGAGCCGCCCGCTTCACCCGCCCGATCCTAGGCGCCGGTGCCCGCACCGCTCCACCGGAGGGCCCGGGCCCCGGCGACCGCGGCGGGTAGGATCGACGCGCATCCCGTCCCCCTCCCCTGGAGCCTCCAGCACATGGCAGACAGCCGCACCGCCGTTCCCGACACCACTGCGAACGCGGAGGCGACGCCCGAGCGGGAGCAGCCCTACGCGGCCCTCGGACTCAAGCCCGACGAGTACGCGAGCATCCGCGAGATCCTCGGCCGCCGCCCCACGAGCGGCGAGCTCGCGATGTACTCGGTGATGTGGAGCGAGCACTGCTCCTACAAGTCGTCGAAGATGTACCTCCGCCAGTTCGGGCAGAAGGTCTCCCCCGCCATGAAGAAGAACCTCATGGTCGGCATGGGCGAGAACGCCGGAGTGGTCGACGTCGGCGAGGGCTGGGCCGTCACCTTCAAGATCGAGAGCCACAACCACCCGAGCTACATCGAGCCCTTCCAGGGTGCGGCGACGGGGGTCGGCGGCATCGTCCGCGACATCATCTCGATGGGCGCCCGGCCGGTCGCGGTCATGGACGCGCTGCGCTTCGGGGCGATCGACGACCCCGACACCGCGCGCGTGGTCCACGGCGTCGTGGCCGGCATCTCCTTCTACGGCAACTGCCTCGGCCTGCCGAACATCGGCGGCGAGACCTACTTCGACTCGGTCTACCAGGGCAACCCGCTCGTCAACGCGCTGGCCGTCGGCGTCCTCCGCCACGAGGACCTGCACCTCGCGAACGCCCGCGGTGTCGGCAACAAGGTCGTGCTCTTCGGGGCGCGCACCGGAGGCGACGGCATCGGCGGCGCGTCGATCCTCGCCTCCGACACCTTCGCCGACGGCGGACCGACCAAGCGCCCCGCGGTGCAGGTCGGCGACCCGTTCGCCGAGAAGGTGCTCATCGAGTGCTGCCTCGAGCTGTTCCGCAAGGACCTCGTCGAGGGCATCCAGGACCTGGGCGCCGCGGGCATCTCGTGCGCCACCTCGGAACTGGCCTCCAACGGCGACGGCGGCATGTTCATCGAGCTCGACTCGGTGCTGCTGCGCGACCCGTCGCTCACGGCGGAGGAGATCCTCATGTCGGAGTCGCAGGAGCGGATGATGGCCGTCGTCACGCCCGAGAAGCTCGACGCGTTCCTCGAGGTCGTCGGCAAGTGGGACGTCGAGACCAGCGTGCTCGGTGAGGTCACCGACTCCGGCCGCCTCATCATCAACTGGCACGGCGAGGAGATCGTCAACGTCGACCCGCGCACCGTCGCGGTCGACGGCCCGGTCTACGAGCGCCCGATCGAGTACCCCTCCTGGCTCGACGCACTGCAGGCCGACTCCTCCTCCCGACTGCCCCGCTCGACCGGCGGCGACGCGCTGCGCGCCGAGACCCTGGCGCTCCTGGGCTCGGCGAACCTCGCCGACAAGAGCTGGATCACCTCGCAGTACGACCGCTACGTGCTCGGCAACACCGCGCTCAGCTATCCCGACGACGGCGGCATGGTCCGCGTCGACGAGGAGTCGGGCCTCGGCTTCGCGGTCGCGACCGACGCGAACGGGCGCTGGTGCCAGCTCGACCCGGCGCAAGGCGCCCGCCTGGCGCTGGCGGAGGCGTTCCGCAATGTCGCCGTCACCGGAGCGACCCCGGTCGCCGTCTCGGACTGCCTCAACTTCGGCAGCCCCGAGAACCCCGAGGTGATGTGGCAGTTCCGCGAGGCCGTGGGCGCGCTCGCCGACGCCTGCCTCGAGCTCGAGATCCCCGTCACCGGCGGCAACGTCTCGTTCTACAACCAGACCGGCGACGTGCCGATCTTCCCGACCCCCGTCGTCGGCGTCCTCGGCGTGATCGACGACGTCGCGCGCCGCATCCCCTCCGGCTGGCAGGACGAGGGCGACAATCTCTACCTCCTCGGCACCACCCGCGACGAGCTCGACGGCTCCGCATGGGCCGGCACGATCCACGACCACCTCGGCGGGCTGCCCCCGCAGCTCGACCTGGCCGCCGAGCGCGCGCTGGCCGAGCTGATCTCGGCGGGCGCGAAGGAGTCGCTCATCGCCTCCGCTCACGACCTCGCCGACGGCGGGCTCGTGGTGGCGCTGGCCGAGTCGGCGCTGCGCTTCGGCGTCGGGGCGCGTATCTGGCTCGACGAGCTGATGGAGCGCGACGGCGTCGACGCGACGGCCGCGCTGTTCTCGGAGTCGACCGGCCGCGTGCTCGTGTCGGTGCCGCGCGAGGACGACGTGAAGTTCCGCGGGCTCTGCGAGGGCCGGGGCTACCCGGTGCTGCGCATCGGCGTGACCGACGCGGCGACCCCCGCGGTCGAGGTGCAGGGCCTCTTCACGCTGCCGCTGGACGAGCTCCGCTCGGTGAACGGCGCCGTGCTGCCGCGCCACTTCGGCTGAGCCTCCGGGCGATCCGAGTCCGCAGGAGTCGCGGTGGTCGAGCTGGACCACCGCGACTCCTGCGGTACCGGCTCCGCTCCGGAGTTCCGTGATTACGGAATGTTTGCAATAGTGAAGGCATGACCTCCTCCCGCGACCTCGCCGGCGAGGTCGACGAGCTCCGAGCGCGGCTGGACCGCCTCGAGCGCGCCGACACCCCCGCCGCGCCCGCCGCCGACGATCCGCTCTGGGCCCTGACCGCTCTCCGCGAGCGCCTGCCCTCTCCCGGCGGAGTCGTCTTCGCCGGCTCGGTCGCCACTCCGGCCGGCCCCGTCGAGTGGCAGTACGGCCTCAGCACCGACGCGTTCTTCGAGCGCGACTGGGGAGCGAGCCCCGGGCCGACCGCGCTCGCCGCGCTGGGCAGCCCCGTGCGCCTGCGGTTCCTGCAGGCGGTGGCCGGCGGAGTCGAGACCGTCGCCCAGCTCGCCGAGAGCGAGGGCGCAGGCACCACCGGGCAGATCTACCACCACGTCAACCAGCTGGTCGCCGCCGGCTGGCTGGAGGCGCGCGGCCGCGGCCGCTACGGCGTCCCGCCGGAGCGCCTCGTCCCCCTGCTCGTGATCCTGCTCGCCGCCGGAGGACCCCGATGACCCGCCGCCGCCTCGCCCTCGCCGCCGCCTCCGCCGCGGCCGTCGTCCTGCTCGGCGGAGTGCTGCTCCGTCCCTCCGCTCCGACCCTCTCGACCGAGGAGACGGGCAACGTCGAGATCGCCGGGTGGCTCCGGACCGACGTCGGAGACGGGGCGCGGAACCACCTCGTCGCCGCCGTGATCACGCCCGACGGCGTGCGCTACGGCGGACTCGGAGCCGACGAGCGGACCGAGGTCGAGATCGGATCGGTCACGAAGACGATGACCGCGCTCCTCCTCGCCCGGAGCGCCGCCGAGGGGACGGTCGGGCTCGAGGACCCCGCCGCGGAGCACGCCGACGTCGGCGGCTTCACCGGGACGCTCGAGGAGCTGGCGACCCATCGCTCCGGCCTGCCGCGACTCCCCACCGGTGTCGGCGACCTCGCCTCGACGCTCGTCGCCCAGCTGCGCGGCACGGACCCCTACGCGGGCTGGTCGGCCGACGACGTCCTCCGGCAGGCCGCCGAGGCGGACCAGGGCGAGCACGTGCACGCCTACTCGAACCTCGGTGCGGCGGTGCTGGGCCAGACGCTCGCCCGCGCCGAGGGCCGCGACTACGCCGACCTCCTCCGCGAGCGCGTCCTCGATCCGCTCGGGATGACCGCGACCTCCGTCCCGGAGACCGCGGACGCCCTCCCCGGCGACGCGCCGACCGGCTTCTCGGCGAGCGGGCGGTCCGTCGACGCGTGGACGATGGCGGGCTACGCACCGGCGGGCGGCGTCCGCTCCACCGCGGAGGACATGCCCCGCTACGCGCAGGCCCTCCTCACCGACGACCCCGCGCTGGGCGTGCCCGCGGCGAGCGTCCTGGATCCCCGGTTCGACGCCGACGGGGCGCGGATCGGCCTCGGCTGGTTCACCTCGGAGTCGGAGGACGGCGGATCCGTCACCTGGCACAACGGAGGGACCTCCGGCTACTCGACGATGCTCGCGATGGACCGGGAGCGCGGCCTAGCCGTGTTCGTCAACGGGGACACGGCGAGCTCGGTCGACGAGCTCGGTCTGCGCCTGCTGCAGCGCGCCGGGGAGGAGTCGTGATGATCGCCTCGATCCTCGTCCTGCTCGTCGTCGCGTTCACCGTCGGCCGCTTCGCCCTGGGGAGCGTCCCCCGGCGCCGGGCGGCCGGGTTCCTCGACCGCGACCGCGTCCGGACGCTCGCCCGCGGCGTCGAGGCCGTCGCCGTGCTGCTGCTCGGGCGGGCACTCGTCGACTGGTCGGCGCTGACGCTGCTCCCCTGGGCCGTGCTGGTGGCTCTCACCGCGGCCGGGGCGGCCGGCGCCGTGCTGCGCTGGGACGGGCTGCCGTGGTTCGAGGACCCGGCGCGCCGCCGCTCGCGGACGACCGGGCTCGCGGCGACCGTCGCCGTGTCCGCGGTCCTGATCGGCGTCCTGCGCTGAGTGCCGCGCGCGTGCCGTCGGGTCCGCGCCTTCCGCGGTGGTCGCGTGCTGCTGCGAGGCGGGAGGAGTGGCGGCGGGCGTCAGCGGCGTCAGCCGGTCTGCGCGGGGAGGTCGTCGGGCTCGGCGTTGTCGAGGACGCGGCCGTTCTGGTCGCCGACGCTCAGGACGGTCGTCGGGCGGAGGTTGAGGGTGTCGCCGCCGTAGAGGCTGTCGATGTCGACGCCGTCGCGGCGCACCGAGTTCAGCGCGGAGAGGTAGTCGGAGCTGATGCAGAACCGGTCCGCGATCCGCTCGCTGATGTCGCCCGCTGCCACCAGGTAGGAGGCCGGGGCGCCGTCGGAGGCGGTGCTCGCCGTCCCGGTCGCGCCGACGCGGGTGCCGCGGTCGCGCACGCGCTCGAGGTCGACGCCGTCGAGCGTCCCCTCGTCGAGCGCCTGGACGACGCACTCGGCCGAGACGTCCTCGACGGGCGCGGGAGTGGTCGAGACGCTCGGCACCGGCCGCGGCGTGGACTCGGCTCCGGCGGCGGGCGGCGCCGTGGAGGCGGTCGGCTCGGCGGGTGCGGCGGCGGGGCTCGTCGCCTCCGCCGTGCAGCCGGCGAGCAGGACCACGGCGGAGAGGGCGATCACGAGGCGCTGCGTCGTCCGGACCATTCCGCGACTCTAACCCGGCACCCGGGCGGCCGAGCGCCACCGCGCCCAGCGGGCTGCGGGCGATCCGGTCGAGGCCGCTGGACCCGGCCGACGCGCAGGCCCGAGGCGGGGCGCGGGGCGGCCCCTGGACGGCGCGCCCCCGATTGACCTCCCCCGTCGATCGCACCCATGCCGAGCACCTGTTGGACACGCGGCCCGAACCGGAGTCGACTGGGACCATGCAGTACACGCACCTCGGCCGCACCGGCCTGTCCGTCTCCCGCACCGTCCTCGGCACCATGAACTTCGGCATGCAGACCGAGGAGAACGACTCGTTCGCGATCATGGACCGCGCGCACGAGCTCGGCGTCAACTTCTTCGACACGGCCAACGTGTACGGAGGCGAGGCCGGCCGCGGCGCCACCGAGGAGATCGTGGGCCGCTGGTTCGCGCAGGGCGGCGAGCGCCGCGAGCGCACCGTCCTCGCGACCAAGGTCTTCGGCGACATGGGCGAGTTCGCCGCTCCCGGAGCCGAGCGCGGCCGCGACTCCTGGCCCAACGGCGGCCGTCTCTCGGCGCTCACCCTGCGCCGCGCGCTCGACGAGAGCCTCCGCCGCCTGCAGACGGACCACATCGACCTCTACCAGTTCCACCACGTCGACCGGACGACTCCCTGGGACGAGATCTGGCAGGCGATGGAGGTCGCCGTCCAGCAGGGCAAGGTCCTCTACGTCGGCTCCAGCAACTTCGCCGGCTGGCACCTCGCCCAGGCGCAGGAGGCGGCGCGCGCCCGCCACTTCACCGGCCTCGCCTCCGAGCAGTCGATCTACAACCTGCTCGTCCGCGACGTCGAGCGCGAGGTCCTGCCCGCCGCGCTGCACTACGGGCTCGGCGTCATCCCCTGGTCGCCGCTGCAGGGCGGACTGCTGGGCGGCGTGCTCGAGAAGACCGCGGAGGGCGGGCGCCGCTCCTCCGAGCGCACCCTCGCCGCGATCGAGGAGCACCGCCCCGCGCTCGAGCAGTGGGAGGCGTTCGCCCGCGAGCGCGGCGAGGCGCCCGGCGAGCTGGCGCTGGCGTGGCTCCTCCACCAGCCCGCCGTCACCGGTCCGATCACCGGGCCGCGAACGCTCGAGCAGCTCGAGAGCGCCGTCGCCGCCGTCGACATCACCCTCGACTCGGAGGCCCTCGCGCGCCTCGACGAGATCTTCCCCGGCCACCGGACCGCCCCCGAGGACTACGCCTGGTGACCACCCACCCCACTGCGAAGGAGCATTCATGAAGCAGCGCACTCTCGGCGACGTCCAGGTCGGCGCGATCGGACTCGGCGGCATGCCGATGTCGATCGAGGGCCGCCCGGACCGCGAGCGCTCGATCGCCACGATCCACGCCGCCCTCGACGCCGGCGTGACCCTGATCGACACGGCCGACGCCTACCACCTCGCCACCCAGGACGACCTCGGCCACAACGAGCTGCTGATCGCGGAGGCGCTGCGCAGCTACGGCGGCGACACCTCCGCCGTGCTCGTCGCCACCAAGGGCGGCCACCTGCGGCGCGAGCCCGGCCCCTGGGACCAGGATGGCCGCCCCGAGTACCTCAAGGAGGCGGCCCGCGCGTCCGCGAAGCGCCTCGGCGTCGACGCGATCGGCCTCTACCAGTACCACCGGCCCGACCCGGCGGTCCCCTACGCCGACTCGATCGGAGCGCTGGCCGAGCTGCTCGACGAGGGCGTCGTCCTCCGCGCGGGCATCTCGAACGCCGACCCGGACCAGATCCGCGAGGCGCACGGCATCCTCGGCGAGCGCCTGGTCTCGGTGCAGAACCAGTTCTCGCCGTCGTTCCGCTCCAGCGAGCCGGAGCTCGAGCTCTGCGCCGAGCTGAAACTGGCGTTCCTGCCGTGGAGCCCGCTCGGCGGCATCTCCTCGGCGGGCGAGCTCGGCTCGCGCTACTCCGCGTTCGCGGCGGTCGCCGAGGCCCGCGGCGTGACGCCGCAGGTCGTCTGCCTCGCCTGGGAGCTGGCGAAGGCCCCGGTCGTGCTGCCGATCCCGGGCGCCTCCCGCCCCGAGAGCATCCGCGACTCCGCCACGGCGGCCGACCTGGAGCTCACGCCCGAGGAGTTGGCCTCGCTCGACTGAGCCCGTTCATGACGGAGGAGGGATCCGGTCGAGGCACCGGTCCGACGCGCATCGCGGGATCTCGGCGCTGGTCCCTCCTCCGTTGCGAGCACGATCCGGCTCAGACCGCGTCCTGCAGCGGCTGCGGGAGGGCCGAGACGAACGCGCGGGCCGCGGCGCTCGGCCGTTCCGGCACCGCCACCATCGTCCGCCACACCAGGAGCGGATCGGCGAGCGCCACCGCCCGCAGCCCGGCCGGGCGCTTCTCGGCGAAGTGCGCCGGCACGACCGCGATCCCCATGCCGTACTCGACCAGGTCGAGCAGCGTGTGCACGTCGTTCACCTCGAGCTCGACCTCGAACGCGAGGCCGTGCGCCGCGAACGCCCGCGCCGCGAGGTGACTCGCCGCCCAGTGCTCCTGCAGTCCCACGATCGTCTCGCCCGCCAGGTCCGGGATGCGGCAGCCGACGCGGCTCGCGAGCGGGTGACCCGGGCGCACGAGCACCGCGAAGCCCTCGCTCGCCAGCGGCATCGTCCGCACGCCGCCCGGCACGGCTCCGATGTCGGCGACCAGCGCCAGGTCGAGGCGGCCGGCGGCGACGGAGTCGAGCAGCGT
Organism: Rathayibacter sp. AY1E8; assembly: GCF_002931415.1. Lineage (NCBI taxonomy): Bacteria > Bacillati > Actinomycetota > Actinomycetes > Micrococcales > Microbacteriaceae > Rathayibacter > Rathayibacter sp. AY1E8. The sequence goes on along the minus strand of NZ_PSVI01000024.1, from coordinate 25,864 downwards.
GCCGGACCCCTCGTGGATCAGCCGGAGCGCGACTCCCGGGTGCTGCTCGCGGAAGTTCGCGAGCTCGCGCGGCAGGTGCACGCCGCCGAGGCACTCCTCCGTGCCGACCGCGAGGCTCCCGCGGAGCACCCCCTGCACGGCGAGAACCGCGTCGCGGGCGGCGAGCGCGCTGGCGACCGAGCGCTCCGACTCCGCGAGCATCGCCCGACCGGCCGGCGTCAGCTCGACCCGGCGCGTGCTGCGGGTGAAGAGGGGGCTGCCCAGCTCGCTCTCGAGCGCGCGGATCGACGCCGAGAGGCCCGACTGCGAGATCTGCAGAGCGCTCGCGGCGCGGGTGAAGTGCTGCTCCTTCGCGACGGCGAGGAAGTGTTCGAGCTGACGCAGTTCCATGGGTCCATCCTCGTCGCGCGGGCGGAGGAGCGGGGACCGGACCCGGCACTCCCCAGCGGCCGCTCGGCCTCCCGGTGCGGAGCCGGCCGTCTGGTACGGCGGCGGCCGTCGCGAGGGCCGGCCCGGCTCAGGCGTCGGCGGCCGAGATCGCGAGGACGATCGCCGTCAGCGTCGCCCGCAGGCGCTCTAGCGACGCGGGCTCCGACTCGTCCTCGAGGATCGACTGCTTGACCGCGTCGTCGTAGCCCGCCACCAGCAGGCGCACAGCCGTCGTCGGCTCGAGGGAGAACTCGCGGCGCACCTGGCGCAGCGCCCCGTGCACGATCTGCACGAGCGAGGCGTCGAAGCCGGCGCGGAAGTCGCGGTACTGCGGAGCGATCCGGGGGTCGCGGAGCGCGAGCAGCTCGAACTCCGACTCGACCACGCACCAGCGGCGGTTGTCGGTGGCAGGACCCTGGAGGAAGTCGAGGATGACCACGGCCAGCGTCTCGGCCGTCAGCGGCTCGTCGGCCGAGACGACGCGCGGGATCGTGCGGTCCATCTGCTCGACGAGGGCGGTCACCCGGGCGCCGTTCTCCCGCTCCATGAGCGCGAAGAACAGCTCCTCCTTGGTGGAGAAGTTGGAGTAGAAGGCGCCGCGCGAGAACCCGGCGCGCTCGCAGATCTGCTCGACGGACGCGCTGTGCACGCCGGTCTCGGCGAAGACGTCGTAGGCCGCGTCGAGCAGGCGCTCGCGGGTGCGGCCGCGGCGGGAGGTCTCGGGAGGGGTGGAGTCGATCGCCGTCATCACCAGCCTCCTGCCCGCCCTGTCAACACCTTCGACGCCGTTCACCTTATCCGATACATTCACGTATCGAATACGGTCCTGTATCGGATACGCTCGTGTATCGGAGCCCGGCTCCGCCCTGGTACAGAGACGTATCGCCACCCTCCCCACCCATCGTCAGGAGACCGCGTGTCGTCGCTGCTCTACCGTCTCGGTCGTCGCGTGTACCGCGCCCACCGCCTCGTCGCCGTCCTGTGGCTGCTGATCGTGGTGGCGGGCGGAGGAGGAGCGCTGCTGCTCAACCAGGGCACCGACAACACGTTCTCCATCCCGGGCACGCAGTCGCAGACCGCCCTCGACCAGCTCGAGCGCACCTTCCCCCAGGTCAGCGGCACGTCCGCGCGGTACGTGGTCGTCGCGCCCGACGGGGGCAGCGTCCAGGACGCCGACGTGAAGGGCCCCGTCAGCGACGCGGTCGCCGCGCTCGGCGACGTCGACGAGGTCGCGGCCGTCACGGACCCCTACTCCGACAGCGTGTCCGGCACGATCTCCGACGCCGGGAACGCCCTCGTCATCACCGCCCAGATGGACGGCTCCGCCACCATCACGAGCCCCGAGAGCCGCGACGCGCTGAAGGCCGAGGCGACGACCCTCCAGGACGCGCTGCCCGCCGGCTCCGTGGTCTCGCTCGGCGGCGACCTCTTCGCCCAGAACCTCCCCGGCGTGACCATCACGGAGGCGATCGGCCTCGTGGTCGCCCTCGTCGTCCTCGTGCTCACCTTCGGCTCGTTCCTGGCCGCCGGCATGCCGCTGGTCACCGCACTGCTCGGCGTCGCCCTCTCGATGTCGGCCATCTTCATCGCCACCCGCTTCGCCTCGATCTCCTCGACCACCCCGCTCCTCGCGCTGATGCTGGGCCTGGCGGTCGGGATCGACTACGCCCTCTTCATCATCAGCCGCCACCAGGACCAGCTGAAGCAGGGCATGGACCCGGAGGAGTCGACCGCGCGGGCGACCGCGACCGCGGGCTCCGCCGTCGTCTTCGCGGGCCTGACCGTGATCATCGCGCTCGTCGGCCTCTCGGTCGCGGGCATCCCGTTCCTCACCACGATGGGCGTCGCAGCGGCGGGCGGAGTCGCGATCGCCGTGGTCATCGCGCTCACCCTGACCCCCGCCCTCCTCGGCTTCGCCGGCGCGCGGCTGCGCCCGAAGGAGCGCCGCGCGAAGAAGAAGGCCGCGAAGGCCGCCGCCGCCGCGGGCACCCACGTCGACACCGAGGCGCACGAGGAGGCGGCGACCGCCTCCCCCGGCGGCCACGTGCACGCCGAGGTCCCGCGCGGGTTCTTCCGCGGCTGGGTCCGGGTCGTCACGCGCTTCCCGATCGTGACGATCATCGCGGTGATCGGCGTGCTCGGCGTCGCGAGCATCCCGGCGCTCAGCCTCCGCCTCGCTCTGCCGGACGCCGGCTACCAGGCCGAGGGCACTCCCGCGCGCACCACCTACGACCTGCTCGCCGAGAACTTCGGCGCCGGCTACAACGGCCCGCTCATCGTCACCGGCACGATCATCGGCTCGACCGATCCGCTCGGCCTGATGGACGACCTCAAGGGCGAGATCGAGAAGCTCGACGGAGTCGCCTCGGTGCCGCTCGCGACGCCCAACGAGACCGCCGACACCGGCATCATCCAGGTGATCCCCGAGGGCGGCCCCGACTCCGAGGCCACCAAGGCGCTGGTCGCCGAGATCCGCGACAAGCACGACTACTTCCAGCAGGAGTACGGCGTCGACCTCGCAGTGACCGGCCAGACCGCGGTCGGGATCGACATCTCGGACACTCTCGCCAAGGCCCTGCTGCCGTTCGGCCTGCTCGTCGTGGGCCTGTCGCTGGTGCTGCTGACGATGGTGTTCCGCTCGCTCTGGGTGCCGATCAAGGCGACGCTGGGCTACCTGCTGTCGGTCGGTGCGTCCTTCGGCGCCGTGGCGGCGGTGTTCGAATGGGGATGGTTCTCGGACGCTCTGCACGTCGACAAGACGGGCCCGATCATCAGCTTCATGCCGATCATCCTGATGGGCGTGCTCTTCGGCCTCGCGATGGACTACGAGGTGTTCCTGGTCTCGCGGATGCGCGAGGACTACGTGCACGGGAGGCCGGCGCGCGCCGCTGTCGAGTCGGGCTTCGTCGGCTCGGCCAAGGTGGTCACGGCCGCCGCGGTCATCATGTTCTCGGTCTTCGCCGCCTTCGTGCCGGAGGGGGACACCAACATCAAGCCGATCGCGCTCGGGCTCGCCGTGGGCGTCTTCGTCGACGCGTTCATCGTGCGGATGACGCTGGTGCCCGCCGTGCTGCACCTGCTCGGCGACCGCGCCTGGCACATGCCGCGCTGGCTCGACCGCGTCCTGCCGTCCTTCGACGTCGAGGGCGAGGGCCTCACGAAGGAGCTCGCGCTGGCCGACTGGCCGGAGCCCGGATCCACGGACGTGATAGCGGCCGAGGACCTCCGCCTCGACGGACCCGACGGTCCCGTCTACAGCGGCGTCTCGCTGCGGGTCGCGCCCGGCTCCTCTCTCGTGGTCCACGGGCCGCACCGCTCCGGCCGCACCGCGCTGCTGCTGAGCATCGCCGGTCGGCTCGCCCCCGACTCCGGGCGCCTGAAGGTCGCGGGCCTGGTCGTGCCGATCCGCTCCGCCGCCGTGCGCGGCCGGGTCGGGCTGGTGCGCCTCGCCGGAGCCGCCGACCCCGTCGCCGACGTCCGGTCGGCCCTGGAGTCGGCTCCGCCGATCCTGGTGCTCGACGACCTCGACACGGTCACCGACCCGCAGCTGCGCGGCGCGATCCGGGCCGAGCTCGACGCCGCCCGCGCCGCCGACGACGCGTTCACCGTGGTCGCCTCCTCCGTCGACGCCGAGGCGCTCGACGACCTCCTCCCCTCCGACCGCGGCGTGCTCGCGGTCTCGCCCGCGGCCGAGCGCCGCGCGATCGCAAAGGTCCTCTGACAGATGGCTCTCCTCTCCCTCGAACGCCCCCGCGGCGTCAAGAAGGTGTCCTGGCTGACCCTTCTCGGGATCGTCCTGGTCCCCCTCGTCATCGGCGGCCTCCTGGTGTGGGCGCTGTGGAACCCGACCGAGCGCCTCGACACGATCACGGCCGCCGTGGTCAACGAGGACACCCCGGTCGAGATCAACGGGCAGACCGTGCCGCTCGGGCGCCAGCTCGCGGCCGGCCTGGTGACGGGCGGCACCGACTCCGCGAGCTCGGACGCCCCCTCCTCCACCCCCTCGGCGAGCGCGACGCCGTCCGCGAGCACGACCCCGGTGCCCAACGTCTCCGGCTCGGACTCGACGGGCAACTTCACCTGGGTCCTCACGGACAAGGACGACGCCGCGAAGGGCCTCGCCGACGGCAGCTACGCGACCGTCGTGACGATCCCCTCCTCCTTCTCCGCCGCCGCCACCTCGTACTCGGGCGACGCCGCGGAGGCGACGAAGGCGACCATCGACATCGCCACCAGCGAGAAGGCCAAACTCGTCGACGACGCCATCTCGGCCACGGTGACCAGCACCGCCACCTCGCTGCTCAACACGCAGCTGACCACGGCCTACCTCGAGAACGTCTACGTCGGCTTCAACACCCTCAACGAGCAGATCGGCCAGGCGGCCGAGGGCGCGGGCACGCTCGCCGACGGCGCCGACCAGCTCGGCACCGGCGCCTCCACCCTCGCCGACGGCACGAGCAGCCTCGCCGACGGGATCGACGAGCTGGCCACCGGCGCCTCCTCGCTCTCGGACGGCGTCGGGCAGATCGGCACCGGAGCCTCGTCCCTCGCCGACGGCGTGGGGCAGCTGGGCACCGGGGCCTCCGACCTCTCCGGCGGAGTCGCGCAGCTGGCCACCGGTGCGCGCGGCCTCTCCGGCGGAGTGGGACAGCTCGCGACGGGCGCCCGCGACTCGGCGACCGGGGCGACCGCGCTGCAGGGCGGCGCCTCCGACCTGGCCGACGGGCTCGACCAGCTGAGGGAGGGAGTGGTGAGGACCGGCGACGGGACCCAGCAGGTCGCCGCCCTCAGCGCCGGCGCCGCCGCCGCCACCGCGGGGACCTTCGAGGCGCTCAGCGCGGCGCTCGAGGGCTGCGAGACGACGCAGTGCCTCGCCGCGCGCGCCGTCATCGCCTCGGCCGACGGACCCACCGGCGCGACCACCCTCGCCACGACGACCGCGGGAGCCGTCGCCGGGATCGACGCGGGCATCCGCCTCGGCGGCGACGGGCAGCCCTCGCTGATCGACGCGGTCGGGCAGTCCGCCACCGGCGCCCGCACTCTCTCGGGAGGCATCGGACAGCTGTCCGGCGGCCTGACGCAGCTCGCCGACGGCGCGGACGACGCCGCGGGCGGAGCGTCCCAGCTCGCCGACGGCCTCGACACCACGGCGGCCGGGTCGGCGCAGCTCGCGACCGGCGCCACCGCCGCCGCGGCCGGCGCCCGCGACCTCGCGACTGGCGCGACCACCGCCGCGGGCGGCGCCGCCGACCTCGCCACGGGAGCCTCCTCCGCCGCCGACGGAGCCGACCAGCTCGCCGACGGCGCGAGCGGGGTCTCGGACGGCGCCGTAAAGCTCGCCGACGGCACCCGCACGCTCGCGACCGGCCTCGACGCCGCGGTCGCGCAGCTCCCGACCTACACCGAGTCGGAGTCGACGAACCTCGCCGACGTCGTCTCGGACCCGGTCGAGAACGCGAGCAGCGCGACCGACCTGTTCGGAGCCTCCAGCGTCCCGTTCTTCGCGACGATCGCCCTCTGGCTCGGCGCCCTCGCGACGTTCCTGGTGCTCGCGGCGTTCTCGCACCGTGCACTCTCCTCGACGCGCTCCTCCGCCGCGCTCGCCCTCTCCTCCTACGTGCCGGCGCTCGTGATCGGCGTGGTGCAGGGACTCGCGGTCGCGATCGTGATGAGCGGGGTCGCGGGCCTGGAGCCGGGCCGCTGGGTCGGCTTCGCCCTCCTGGCGATGCTCACCGGCGCCTCGTTCGCCGCGGTGAACCAGGGGCTGGTCGCCCTGCTCGGAGGGATCGGCCGCTTCCTCGCGATGGTCGCGGCGGTGATCGCGCTCGGCGCGGGCATCATCTCGACGGTCCCCGGGCTGTTCGACGACGTGCTCGGGTTCCTGCCGCTCTCGGCGGCGCAGAACGCGCTGTCCGGAGTGGTCGAGGGCACCGACGGCACGGCCGGCGCCGTCGTCGGCCTGGTGATCTGGCTGCTGTTTGGCCTGCTGCTCACCGTCGCCGCGATCGCCCGCCGCCGGGTCGTCTCGGTCCGCGCCCTGCACCGCACCGCGGAGGCGTAGGCCGCGCCTCGCGCCACTCCTCCCCCGAACCGGGGACGGGTGGCGCGAGGATCGCGCCACCGCCGCGCCTCTCCGGGCGACCGGCCCCGGCCGGGGCTAGCCTGACGCGATGGAGTCGGAACCGATGGCGATCCGGACGCGACGGGTGTACGGCCCATCGGTCCTGCGGCGCCTCCGCGCCCTCCTCCTGCGGCTCCTCGGCGCCGGCCTCGCGGCCGTGCTCATCCCGTTCGCCGTCCTCGCGGACCGCCGCGGGGTCCTCGACGAGTCGGTGCTCGCGCTCGGGCTCCTCGCCCTCACCGTCGTCATCGGACTGGCCTCGGCGGTCTCGCTCTTCGTCGTCTCCCCCACCCGCGTGATGACGACCGAGACGCAGGTCGTGCTGATGCGCGGCCGCCGCCGCCGCGAGCAGTGGCCCCGCCGGTCGGTCCGCTTCCTCGAGTCCGCCGACGGCGACGGCTTCGTCGCCTGGTGCCGCGGAGACGGAGTCGAGGTCCGCTGCGGCCACTTCCGCCCGGAGGACCTCGCCGCCCTGCTCGCCGACCTCGGCGCCGCCGCCCGCGTCCGCGACGCCCTGCCGCCCGCTCTGGCCGGGCCCGCCTCGGCCGTCCGCTTCCGGCCGCACCGCGCTCCGCTCCAGCGCCGGGCGGTCGCCCTGGTCGTCGTCGCCACGGAGGCGTTCGCCGCCGGCGTCCTGGCCGTCGCCCTCGCGGGATCCCCGTCGGGCGACCGCGCGCAGATCGCGCTGGGGGCGGTCGTCGTGGCGCTCTCCCTCCCGCTCGGGCTGGTCGCCGCGCGGCTGGCGCTGCGGCCCGGGCTGCCGGGCTCGATCGTGGTGTCGGAGTCGGCCATCCAGATCGACGGGCTGATCTTCCCGCTCGAGGCTCTGCGCTCGGTCGTCGCCTCGAGCCCGACGGGGAGCCGGAGCCTCCGCCTGACCCTCACCGAGACGAACGGCCGCATCACGGAGGTCCCCCTCGGGCTGCGGGTGCCGACGCTGCGGCGCGACCAGCTCTTCCCCGACTACCCGCTGCTGCTCGGCGTGCTGCGCGAGCGCACGGCGGGGCTGCTGCGGATCGAGGGCTGAGCCTCAGTCCTCGGCGCCGTCGGCGATGCGCTGGTGGTGGTGGATGACCTCGGCGACGATGAACCCGAGGAACTTCTCGGCGAACGCCGGGTCGAGGTGCGACTCCTCGGCGAGCGCCCGCAGCCGCGCGATCTGGCGGGCCTCGCGCTCGAGGTCCGCGGCGGGCAGCCCGTGCGCGGCCTTCAGCCGGCCGACCTTCTGCGTGAACTTGAAGCGCTCGGCGAGCAGGTGGATCAGCGCCGCGTCGATGTTGTCGATGCTCTGACGGATCTGCACGAGCTCGGCCCGCGCCAGGGACTCCTCGTGCGACGGCTCCTCGTGCGACAGCTCCTCGGTCATGCCCCGACCCTAACGGACCGCCCCCGGACACGACGACGGCCCCTGCCCGGAGTCCGGGAGGGGCCGTCGAGAGGGCCCGGTCAGTCGACCAGGTTGATCTGCACGGGGATGTTGCCGCGGGTGGCGTTGGAGTACGGGCAGAGCTGATGCGCCGCGTCGGCGACCTTCTGCGCGTCCTCGGAGCTCGCCTTCGGCACGTAGACGTCGAGCTCGACCGAGAGGCCGAAGCCGTCGGAGTCGTTCTTCCCGATCGAGACGCTGGCCGAGACGGCCGCGTCGGTCGTGTCGATCTTCAGCTGGCGACCGGCTCCGTGCAGGGCGCTGAGGAAGCAGGCGGAGTAGCCGGCCGCGAACAGCTGCTCGGGGTTGGTCCCCTCGCCGGAGCCGCCGAGCTCCTGCGGGGCGCGGGTGTCGAGGTCGAGACGGTCGTCCTCGGTGCGGACGTGGCCGTCGCGTCCTCCACCGGAGGCGTGGGCGATGGCGGTGTAGAGAGCATCCATCCCCCCATCCCACCACTCGGCCGCCGTGAGTCGGGTGAACGCGGGATGCACGTCCGTGCGTTCTCCCGAGAATCCCCCTCGGGAACGCTCCGGGGAGCGTCAAGCCCCTCCCCCTCGGCGCCCTCCGGGTGTGCGGTGGAGGGACACCGACCCCGACCGGCGCGAGCCGGAGAACGGACACGAGCATGCGAGCACTCACCTGGCAGGGCATCGAGAAGGTCTCGGTCGAGACCGTCCCCGACCCCCGCATCCAGCAGCCGACCGACGCGATCGTCCGGATCACCTCGACCGCGATCTGCGGCTCCGACCTGCACCTCTACCGCCTCCTCGGGCCCTACATCGACCGCGGGGACGTGCTCGGCCACGAGCCCATGGGCGTCGTCGAGGAGGTGGGCTCCGGAGTCACCACCCTGAAGCCCGGCGACCGCGTCGTCGTGCCCTTCAACATCGCCTGCGGCGAGTGCTTCATGTGCCGCCGAGGGCTGCAGTCGCAGTGCGAGACGACGCAGGTCACCGAGTACGGCTCGGGGGCGGCGCTCTTCGGCTACACGAAGATGTACGGCCAGGTCCCCGGAGGGCAGGCCGAGCTGCTCCGCGTGCCGCTGGCCGACTACAACACGATCGTCGTCGGCACGGACCTGCCGGACGAGCGCTACCTCTTCCTCAGCGACATCGTGCCCACCGCGTGGCAGGGCGTGGAGTACGCGCAGGTGCCCGACGGAGGGACCCTGGTCGTCTTCGGACTCGGCCCGGTCGGCCAGTTCGCGGCGCGGATCGGCGCCCACCGCGGCTACCGCGTCCTCGCCGTGGAGCCCGTCGCCGAGCGGCGCGCGATGGCCGAGCGGTACGGCGTGGAGACGTTCGACCTGTCCGACGACATCGCCGCGCAGCTGCGCGACCTCACGGACGGGCGCGGCCCCGACTCCGTCGTCGACGCGGTCGGCATGGAGGCGCACGGCTCGCCGGTCGGCTCGTTCGCTCAGTCGATGGCGGGGCTCCTGCCCGACCCGATCGCCCGCAAGGCGATGGACACGGTCGGCGTCGACCGCCTCGCCGCGGTCCACGCGTCCCTCGACCTGGTCCGCCGCGGCGGCACCGTCTCGCTGAGCGGGGTCTACGGCGGAGAGGCCGACCCGATGCCGCTGAAGTCGATGTTCGACAAGCAGGTGACGGTGCGGATGGGCCAGTGCAACGTGAAGCGCTGGATCGACGACCTGCTGCCGCTGGTGGAGGACTCCTCCGATCCGCTCGGCGTGATGGACCTCGTGACCCACCGGGCGCCGCTCGAGGACGCTCCGGCCCTCTACGAGACCTTCCAGAAGAAGGAGGACGGCTGCATCAAGGTCGTCCTGCACCCCTAGCCGGGGAACAGCGAAGGCGGCGCCCCCCGAGGGGAGCGCCGCCTTCGCGGTATTGCCGAGACCTACTTGAAGACGTCCTTGACGTCCTCGCCGGCCTTCTTGGCCGAGGCCGCGGCCTGGTCCTTCTGGCCTTCGGCCTTCAGGCTGTCGTCGTTCTTGTGGTCGCCCAGGGCTTCCTTCGCTTTGCCGGCGATGTCCTGAGCGGCGTTCTTGATCTTGTCATCGAGCCCCATGGTGGTGCCTCCTTCGCTGATCGTTGGCACGACCGTAGGACCGGGAACTGCCCGCTTCCTGGGAGCGGGAAGGGGCTTGCCCGGGTGCCCGCTGGACTGCGATGATTCGCGCCCTCGACCGGGGCCGGCCGGCCGAGGGCGCGGGATCAGGTCGCCGGGGTGGCGGACTCGGACGGAGCGGACTGCGAGGGCGCGTTAGTGGGCGTCTGCGACGATCCGTCGTCGGCGCTGGTGGGCACCGCGCTCCCCGACTGGTACGGCGTCTGGGCGTCGCCGGTGCAGCCGGCCAGCAGGCCGATCGTCAGGGCGGAGGCGCCGAGCGCCCCGAGGACCCTTGCGGCGCTCACTTGCCCGTCACCGCGTCCTTGACGGCCCCCACTGCCTTCTCGACGATGTTCGGCTTCGGGTCGGTGCCGTAGAGGCGCTCGTCCGGCTGGGTGGGCGGGGGCATCGGGACGTTGCCGCCGGGCTCCGCGACGCGGTAGCTGAACTCTCCCTTGCCGTCCGGGGTCGGGCCCGAGGCCCAGCTGCCCTCGGAGGCCGCTGCTCCGTCCGAGAAGTTGATGTACTCGTACGACACGGAGCGCTCCTCCTTCGAGATCGGGAAGTTCGAGGGCACGGGCAGGTCCTCCCGGCCCTCCGCGCGCAGCTCGGCGGCCGCCGCGATCCACTGGTTCTGGTGCATGGTGTCGCGGGCCAGGAGGAACGACAGGAGGTCGCGCACGCCGTGGTCGTCGGTCATGTGGTAGAGCCGGGCGACCTGGAGCCGACCCTGCATCTCCGCGTTCGCGTTGGCGGTGAAGTCGGCCAGCAGGTTGCCGCTGGCGGTGATGTAGGAGCCCTGCCACGGGTTGCCCATGCTGTCGACGGGGCGCGCGCCGGCGCCGGCCACGATGGCGTGCTGCACGTCGGAGCCGCCGATGACCGCCGCGAGCACGGGGTCCTTCTTCATCGCGTCCTCGGACTGCTCGACCGGGGCCTTCTCGAGCAGCTGGGCGATCATCACGGCGATCATCTCGACGTGGCCGAACTCCTCGGCGCCGATGCCGAAGAGCAGGTCCCGGTACTTGCCCGGGTCGTGGGCGTTCCAGGCCTGGAAGCCGTACTGCATCGCCACGGTGATCTCGCCGTACTGGCCGCCGAGCACCTCCTGGAAGCGGCGGGCGAAGACCGCGTCGGGCTTCGAGGGCGTGGACGTGAATTGGAGTTCCTGACGGTGGAAGAACATGACTGGTTGCCTTTCCGGGGTAGCCGGGCGGATCCGGGTGCGGACGTCCGATGTCTGTCCTCTCGACGGTAGGGAGCCCTGTTCGCGGGTCAGAAGGGGCTTGACGCGGTGGCGGAGCAGTCGATCCACGGGCTCTCGGGCCCCGCCCTCGTGGGCGCGGGATGGTAGCCCCATCGGGGGGTCAGCCGCTATGCCCTTCCCGGTACTCGAGGGCCCGAACAGACTGGCGACGCCGGCACGCATTCATTCCCCACTCGATCCTGGAAGGGACAGACGATGTCGAACATCGATCCCGCTTCACCTCCGTTCGGAGACGGCGCCGCGAACTTCGGCGCGACCGAGACCCCCATCGACAGCGGGGCGCACGTCGCCTCCACGGACACCTCCTCCGGCTCCTCCTCGGGCAGCACGGCCGACTCCGCGAAGGAGAAGGCGAGCGCCGCCGCGGGCACCGCCAAGGACCAGGCCGGCGCCGTCGCCGGCGACGCCAAGCAGGCCGCGAGCGAAGTGCTCTCGACCGGCAAGGACGAGGCCGCCAACGTGGTCCAGGAGGCCAAGGTCCAGGTCAAGGACCTCTACGACCAGAGCCGCACCCAGCTCACCGAGCAGGCCCACGCCCAGAAGGAGAACGCCGCCAAGGGCGCCCGCGCCTTCAGCGACGACCTGACCGCGCTGGCCAACGGCGAGGGCGGCAGCGACAACGCCGCGGCGAAGCTCGTCTCCCAGGCGGCCACCCGCGTGCAGGGTGTGGCCTCGTGGCTCGAGAACCGCGACCCGTCCGAGCTCCTCGACGACGTCCGCGCGTTCGCCCGCCGCCGCCCGGGTGCCTTCATCCTCATCGCCGCGGCGACGGGACTCGTCGGCGGGCGCCTCATCCGAGCCCTGACCGCCGAGGCGAAGGACGAGAAGGAGGCGACGAGCACCCGCACCGACGGGCCCGAGTTCGACGCCCCCGCCTCGACCACCGCGTACTCCGACGCCTCCGCGTACGACGCGCCCGTCGCGTCCGCCTACGGCACCGTCGGATCGAGCTCCCTCGAGCGCGACTACGCGCCGACCGAGCCCGTCGCCGACCCGCTCGACGGCGGCTTCCCGAACGGCGGCCGGCTGTGACCGACCCGACGGGCGTCCACCGCTCGACGGAGACGCCCGACCAGCGGGCCGGGTCGACGTCGCTGGGCGATCTGCTCGGCGAGGTCTCGCGCGACCTCTCCACCCTGATCCGCCAGGAGATGGCCCTCGCCAAGGCCGAGCTCAAGGAGTCCGCCGGCAAGGCGGGCAAGGGAGCGGGCCTCCTCGGCGGGGCGGGGTACGCCGCGCTGATGGCCGTGCTCTTCCTCTCGATCGCCCTCTGGTGGGGCCTGGGCACTCTGATCGGCAACGGCTGGTCCGGAGTGGTCGTGGCCGTCATCTGGGCGATCGTGGCCGCGATCCTCTACGCGGTGGGCCGCAAGAGCCTGAAGCAGGTCGACGGCGCTCCCGAGACGGTCGACTCCCTCAAGAAGATTCCCGACACCCTCAAGCCGAACGGGGCAGGACGATGACGTACGACGCAGGACAGAACAAGACACCCGAGGAGATCCGGGCGGACATCGAGCGCACGCGCCTCGAGCTCGGCGGAGACGTCGACGCGCTGGCCGAGAAGGTCAGCCCGTCCGCCATCGCGCAGCGTCAGACCGACAAGGTCAAGTCGGCCGTGGGCTCCGTCCGCGACCGGGTGATGGGCTCGGCGCACGACGCCTCCGACTCGCTCTCGAGCGGTGCGGGCTCGGCGAAGGCCAAGGCCGAGGGCAACCCGTTCGCCGTGGGGCTGATCGCCCTCGGCGCCGGACTCCTCGTCGCCTCGCTCATCCCCGCCTCCAGCAAGGAGAAGGAGGCGGCGAGCCGCGTCAAGGAGCAGGCCCAGCCGGTCGTCGACAAGGTGACCGACGCGGCCAAGGAGGCGGCGAGCGAGCTCCGCGAGCCCGCGCAGCAGGCCTTCGCCTCCGTCAAGGAGACCGCGACCGACGCCGCGCAGAACGTCAAGGAGGCGGGCACCTCCGCCACCGACGACGTGAAGGACTCGGCCCGCGAGGCCAAGCACGCCGTCCAGGAGGACGTGCAGCACTGATCCGTCGGCGCTGACAGGGCGGTGGGCCTCCGGGCCCGCCGCCCTTCGTCGTGCCGCCGGGAATACACCGCCGCCCGCGCTCCTTGCCCTCCGTATGCGATCGATCGTCTACTCCCGCACCGGTGACTCCTCCGTCCTCTCCCTCGTCGACCGGGAGGAGCGGGCGCCGGGCGCCGGCGAGGTCCGCGTCCGCGTCCTGGCGTCGGGCGTGAATCCGACCGACTGGAAGGCGCGCGCCGACGGCGACCTCGCGTTCGACGAGGTCGTGCCGAACCAGGACGGCGCCGGTGTCGTCGAGGCGCTGGGCGAGGGCGTCGAGGGCCTGGCCGTCGGCGACCGGGTCTGGATGTACCTCTCCGCGCACCGCCGCCCCACCGGCACCGCGCAGGAGTCGGCGGTGCTCGCCGCCGAGCACGTCGTGCGCCTGCCCGAGGGCGTCGGCATCGACGTCGCCGCGAGCCTCGGCGTCCCCGCGATGACCGCCCACCGCGCCCTCACCGTGCACGAGCACGGCCCCTCCCGTCTCGCGCCCGGCGCCCTCGCCGGCCGCACCGTCCTGGTCCAGGGCGGCGCCGGAGCCGTCGGGCACGCCGCGATCCAGCTCGCGGTCTGGGCCGGGGCGACCGTCATCGCGACGGTGAGCAGCGACTCCAAGGAGCGGCTCGCCCGTGCGGCCGGCGCGCAGCACGTGCTGCAGTACCCGGACGACGCGCTCGCCGATCGGATCCGCGGGCTCGCCCCCGAGGGCGTCCAGCACGTGGTCGAGGTCGCACCGGCTCAGAACGCCGCGCTCGACGTCGAGGTGCTCGCCAACCACGGCAGCATCGGGTACTACGCGAACAACAACGGCGACGAGTTCACCGTGCCGATCGTCGCGAGCTTCGCGAAGAACGCCCGGTGGCAGGGCCTGCTGCTCTACACGGTGGGCTAGGAGGCGCTGCAGGCCGCGGCCGAGGACATCACCGCGGCGCTCGCCGACGGCGCGCTCCCGGTGGGCGAGGAGGCGGGCCTCCCGCTGACCTGGTTCCCGCTCGAGGAGACCGCGGCCGCCCACGACGCGGTCGAGCAGGGCGCGACGGGAAAGGTGCTCATCCGCGTCGCCGACTGACCGCGAGGGCTCGCCTCCGATCGACGACCGGCCGGATCATCCCCGGAGCGGGGGCGAGCCCGGGACGGTCGAGCGGTCGGCCAGGCCGGCCACGAGCTCGGCGAGCGCCTCCTCCGCCGTGCGGGTCGGCGCCCAGCCGAGCTCGGCGCGGGCGCGCTCGGTCGACATGACCGGGACGTTGCCCGCGATGTCGAGCCAGCCCGCGTCGGTGCGCTGCAGGCGCAGGTGCCAGGTCGCCGTGACGACGGAGCGGAGCAGCCCGAACGGCACCGTGACCAGGCGGGCGCCGAAGGCGTGCGCCAGCCGCTCCGGAGTGAGGACCGGCTCGGCCGCGATGTTGAAGGCCCCGCCGGCGCGCCGGTCGAGCGCGCGCCAGAAGGCGTCGGCCACGTCGTCGGCGTGCACGCCCTGGAAGACGATGCTCCTCGGCAGCGGAAGGACCGGGATCCGGACCGCCTTCAGCCACCGCGTCGGGTAGTGGGGTCCGGCGAAGAGCCCGGCGATCTCGGTCGCCGCTCCGCGCTGGAAGACGAGCCCCGGGCGCAGGCGTGTGACGACGATCTCGGGGTGCCGCTCCTCGAAGGCGTCGAGCTGCCGCTCGTTCGCGGCCTTGTGGCGGCTGTAGGTCGAGGTGTGCAGGCCGCCCGTGGGCCAGTCCTCGGTCACCCGGATCGACTTCGGCGCGGCGCTGTAGGCGCCCACTGACGAGGCGACGGCGACCTGGCCGACTCCCGCGGCGGCGACCGCCTCGAGCACGGCCGCAGTGCCTCCGACGTCGACCAGCCGCTGGAACGGCTCGTCGTGGCTGGGCTGCAGCGCCCAGGCGAGGTGGACGACGGCGTCGACGCCGGCGAAGGCCTCGCGGAGCCGCCGTGGGGCGACGCTCGACGCGAGGTCGATCTCGACCCAGCGCACGTCGCGGTACTCCTCCGAGCGGAGCCGAGGGGCCCGGCGGGCGATGCCCACGATCTCCTCCACCCCGGCCTCGCCGTGCAGGCGCCGCAGCAGGGCCGTCCCCAGGTTGCCGGTCGCCCCGACGATCGCGATCCGCATGGCGTCATCCCTCCGGGAGCGGCGCACGCCGGCCCCCTCCTCCGAGGCTAGGCAGGGGCGCCGCCGCGGAGGAGCCGCTTGACAGCGGGGACGACGGGACGCTCGGCGGGGACCGCCGGCCGCCGGCGGGGTGAACGCTCCTCCCCAGGGCGGACGCGGCCTAGACCACGGCGGGAGCGGGCGCATCCCCCCGCGCGGCCGGCCGACGATCCCTAGCCTGGGACGATGCTGCCGACACCGCCCCGCCGCGTCCTCCCCGTGCGACACGAGGTCGAGGGCGTCACGCTGCGGACGGTCGACACCGGTCCGGCCGGGGCGGGCGCGGTGTTCGTCCTGATCCACGGGATCGGGATGTCGCACCACACCTTCTCGCCGCTCGCCGCCCGCCTGAAGCGGCACGGCCGGGTGATCGGCGTCGACCTCGCCGGCTTCGGCGCGAACGGGCGACCGCGGCGGAGGGTCGGCCTCGAGGACCACGCGCGGCAGGTCGAGCAGGTCCTCCGCGGACTGGGCGTCTCGCGCGCGGTCGTCGTCGGGCACTCGATGGGGTCTCAGGTGGCGGTCGAGCTGGGGCTGCGCGCGCCCGGCCTCGTCGACGGCGCGGTGCTCATCGGGCCGGTGGTGGATCCGCAGCGGCCCGGAGCGGTCCGCCAGGGGCTCGCGCTGCTGCGGGACTGCCTCGGCGAGCCGGTGGGCGTCGACGCGATCCTGCTGGCCGACTACCTGCGCGGCGGCCTGCGCTGGTACCTGCGCCAGCTGCCCGAGATGCTGCGGCATCCGGTCCAGGAGCGCGTCGCCCGGCTGGAGGTGCCGGTCCTCGTCGCCCGCGGCCGCGACGATCCGATCGCCACCCGTGACTGGTGCGAGCGGCTCACGGCCCACGCGCGCGAGGGGCGGCTCGTCGAGTTCGCCGGCTCGCGCCACGTCGTCCCCCGCACCGAGCCCGGAGCGCTCGCCCGCGAGATCCTCCGCTTCGCCGCCGCGCTCGGCGAGAGGCCCGCCGCCCCGCTCCCCCTCCGGTCGGAGCCGGCCGCATGAGCCGGCTCCGGCGCCTGGTCCGCGACGCCGTCTGGTGGATCCGCGACTACGCCTACGCCGTCGCCTGGCAGGTGCGCGGCGTCCTCTCGCGCCGTGCCCCGGACGACTACCTCGACGGCGACCGGCGGCCCGTCGTGGTCCTGCCGGGGATCTGGGAGACCTGGTCCTTCCTCCGCCCGATCATCGATCCGCTGCACGAGCGCGGACACCCTCTCCACGTACTGACGAGCCTCGGCCGCAACGGCCGCCCGGTCGCCCGGACGGCCGAGGACGTGGCCGCCTACCTCGCCGAGCACGGGCTCCGCGACGTGGTGATCGTCGCCCACAGCAAGGGCGGACTGATCGGCAAGTACGTGATGACCGAGCTCGACCCGGACGGCCGGGTCGACCGGATGGTCGCCGTGGCGACCCCGTTCGGCGGCTCCCGCTACGCGCCCTACCTGGTCCTCCGGAGCCTGCGCGCCTTCTCGCCGCGCGACGCCACGACCCTGCTGCTGTCGAGCCGCTCCGGAGCGAACGCGCGGATCACGTCCGTGTTCGGCCTCTTCGATCCGCACATCCCCGAGGGCAGCATGCTCGAGGGCGCGGTCAACGTCCGGATCGAGACCGGCGGGCACTTCCGCATCCTGAGCGACCCCGAGACGCTCACCGCGGTCGTCACGGCGGTCTCGGCGGAGGAGCGCGCCGACGGAGAGGCGCCCTGACGACGGCGGAACCCCTGACGACTCCGTAGCAACCCGCGTCGCCGCGGCGGAACCCCCTGGCGCCTCCGGCCCGCGAGGCGGAGCGTGGAGTCATGCCCGCCTCCTTCACCGGCCCGACCGAGCTCCTCCTCGTCCGTCACGGCGAGAGCCTCGCCAACATCGCGGCGAGCGCCGCCGAGGCCTCGGGGGCGCACGAGATCGCCGTCGACCGCCGCGACCCCGACGTCGAGCTCTCCCCCGCCGGCGAGGAGCAGGCGCGCGCGCTCGGCCGCTGGCTGGCCGAGGAGGCGTGGCCCGCCTCCGCCTGGACGTCGCCCTACCGCCGCGCCTCCGCGACCGCCCGCCTCGCCCTCGGCGAGGCCGGCATCGACCTGCGGCTGCGCCCCGACGAGCGCCTGCGCGACCGCGACCTCGGCGTCACCGACCGCCTCACCTCCGCCGGCGTGCGGGCCCGGATGCCCGAGGAGGCGGCGCGGCGCGAGTGGCTCGGCAAGTTCTACTACCGGCCGCCGGGAGGCGAGGCCTGGACGGACCTCGCGCTCCGCGTCCGCGCCTTCGTCGACCACCTCGCCGTCGCCGCGCCTCCCGGGCCGGCGATCCTCTTCTGCCACGACGCGGTCGTCCTCGTCCTCCGCTACGTCCTCGAGGGCCTCTCCGAGCACGAGCTGCTCGACATCGGCGCTTCGACGCCCGTCGCCAACGGCTCCGTCACCCGTCTCGTCCGCGACGGCGACGCGTGGCGCCTCGAGCTCTTCAACCGCACGTCCCACCTCGAGCGCTCCGGCGCCCCCGTCACCCGGCACGACAACCGCGCGGACGGAGAAGGAGACCCTCATGAGTGACCTCGTCTCCCGCGCCCTGCTCGAGCAGCGCTGGCCCCTCCCGGAGCCCGGAGGCTCGAAGCACTCCCGCGGCGACGTGGTCGTCGTCGGCGGCGCCCGCAAGACGCCCGGCGCCGCGATCCTCGCGGGGATCGCCGCGCTGCGGACCGGCGCGGGTCGCATCACGCTCTGCGTCGCCGAGTCGGTCGCGTCGGCCACCGCGGTCGCGCTGCCGGAGTGCGGAGTGGTCCCGCTCGCGGAGACGCGCACCGGCTCCGTCTCGGGCCGCGGGCTCGACGTCCTGGCCGGCGAGCTCTCCTCCGCCGACGTCGCCCTGATCGGACCCGGCCTGGACGACCCGCGCGCGACCGCCGCGACCCTCCGTGCCCTCGCTCCGCTCCTCGACGACGTGCCGGCTGTGCACCTCGACGCCTTCCCGCTCGGGGTCCTGCCCGGGCAGCGCCGTCTCGCGCGGAGGCTCGCGGGCCGGCTCCTGCTGACCCCGAACTCGGAGGAGGCGTCCCGGCTCCTCGGCGAGGAGGTCGACGACGTCGAGCGGGCCGCCCTCGCGGTCGCCGAGCGCTACGGCGCGGTGGTGAGCCTGTTCAACACCATCGCCTCGCCGGACGGCGACGCGGTGCGGATCGAGGGCGAGCACCCCGGGCTGGCCACCGCGGGCAGCGGCGACGTGCTCGCCGGAGCGACGGCGGGCCTGCGCGGGCGCGGCGTCGATCCGATGGGCGCGGCCGCGTGGGGCGCGTTCCTGCACACGGAGGCGGACACGCGCCTCTCCGCACGGATCGGCCCGGCCGGGTACCTCGCGAGCGAGATCCCGGGGGAGTTCCCGCGCGTGCTGGCGGGCTGAGCGGGGCGGGTGCGCTGAGATCGGCAGTCGTTCCGAGGCGGGCCGGCGGTGCGAGCGCCCCGGCCCGGGCCGGCGGCGATCACCGTGACCGCGGCGTCGACCTCAGTGCGCGACGTCGGCGACCGAGAACGCCACTCCCGGCGTGATCAGGATCGAGGTCTCGCGGGGCTCGCCCTCGCCCTGGTTCACCGTGATCCAGCGCGACGCGGAGCCGTCCAGGGCGCGGTCGATGCTCTCGCGCACCTCCGCGGCCGACGTCTCGCTCAGGCTGAACGGCGCTCCGCCGTAGATGATCTCGACGCGCTTCACAGCATGCTCTCCTCGCTCTGACGGGCGGTCCCGTGGGGCTCCTCGCTGATCCGCAGCCCGTGCGCCGTGTGCGAATCGGCGAGCAGCTGGCGGATCCAGTCCGGGTTGATGTTCGGGGCACGGCCGCCGTGGTACTTGAAGCGCAGCGGGATGGCGGGGTGCAGCCAGATCGAGGTGCGTCCGTCGCCGACCGCCTGCGAGTCCTTCCACGAGAAGTAGAAGGACTCGTTGCGCGCGAGCTTCGAGCCGATCACGATCTGCAGGTGCGCCAGCAGACGGTCGTCGAAGTCGGCCTCGAGGGTCGAGTCGTAGATCAGTCGCCCCATCAGGCGGTTCTCCGTTCGGGAAGTCGCCCGTCCGCGAAGGGTCGGGCGGAGTCGTGAGTGTCGATCCTACCGGCGCCCCGGATGCTCACCAGGAGTCGTCCTCGCCGTGGAACTGCGGGATCTCGGTGTCGACAGCGGAGAGCGGCCCGGCGCCGCCGTCCTCCTCGGCCACGGGGTGCGAGACGCCCAGACGGGCCGTCTCGCGGGTGAAGCGCTCGACGAGCTCCTCGTCGAGCAGCTCCTCGGCTCCGTCGTCCTCGGACTCCGAGAACAGCTGGCTCGCCGGTCCGATCAGCAGCGCCGCCCGTCCGGGCCGGCCGGACTCCTGGCGGATCGGGATGTCGACCGTGATCGACCCCTTGGTGAGCGCCAGCGCCTCCGCGTAGGCCAGCAGCGACCGCGCGATGGCGGTACCCGTCAGCACGGAGCTGCCGGCGTAGTGGATGCGTTCCATGCCTCCTTCCTACTCCTCGGGCGGCCGCCCGGTCAGCGGTTGCGCGGTCGAGGGAGGGAGCGCTAGCGCCGCGTCGATCCGGCGGTCGAGCGCGTCGCGGACGGCCGGCCACTCGGCCGCGAGGATCGAGTGGACGGCCGTGTCGCGCCACGAGCCGTCGGCCCGCCGCTGGTCGTGGCGGAGCACCCCCTCGAACGCGGCGCCGAGGCGGAGGATCGCGGCCCGCGAGCGCGCGTTCACCGCATCCGCCTGGAGCTTCACCCGCTCGTAGCCGCTGTCGAAGGCGAGTCCGAGCACCAGCCGCTTCGCCTCCGGGTTCACGACGGTGCCCCACGTCTCGGGCGCGTAGGCCGTCCAGCCGAGGTGGGCCGCCTCGCGCGTCTCGTCGAAGTCAGCCAGCGAGGTCGTGCCGACGACGCGCCCCTCCTGCAGCACGGCGAACGGCAGGCCCGTGCCCCAGGGGTAGTAGCGGTCGACGAAGGCGCGGAACTCCTCCGGGGTGCCGGGGAGGCCGGACGGTCCTCCTCCGTAGCCGCCGGCGAACACCTCCGGACGTCCGATCGCCCGCCCGAGCGGCTCGACGTGCTCGACGGCGAGCGGCTCGAGGACGATCGAGCGGCCGACGAGCGTGACGGGACCGGGGCGGCGGGGGCTGCTCATGCGATCAGTGTGGGGCACCGTGCCAGCATGGCTCCATGAGCACCGCCGCGCTGTTCGAGTCCGCCGCCGCCGCCCTCGTCGGCCTGCTCGCGCAGGTGCGGGACGATCAGTGGGAGCAGCCGGGGCTCGGCGTCTGGGACGTCCGCGGCCTCGCGGGCCACGCGTCGCGGGCGGTGCTGACGGTCGAGGCGTACCTCCTCGCTCCGGAGCCGCCCGAGCCGACCATCGAGGACGCGCTCGACTACTACGCCGCGCTGGCCGGGAACGTCGCCGACCCCGCGGCGGTGGCGCGGCGCGGGGTCGAGGCGGGGCTGCTGCTCGGCGACAGGCCGGCTCAGGCGCTGGCGGAGGCGGCGGGCCGCGCGGTCGAGCTGGTCGCCGCTCAGCGTCCCGGCCGCCTCGTCGCCGTGGGCGGCCACGCGATCGAGCTGGACGAGTACCTCCGGACCCGGCTGCTCGAGCTGGTCGTGCACACGCTCGACCTCTCGCGGGCCACCGGGATCCCGCACGTGCTGCCCGCCGAGGCCGTCGAGGCGTGCTGCGCGCTGACCGGTGGGCTGGCCGCTCGAGCCGGACGCGGCGAGGAGCTCCTGCTCGCGCTGAGCGGGCGGGAGCCCCTCGCCGCGGGGTTCTCGGTGGTGTGAGGGCGCCGGCCCCCCCGGCTGCGGGTTCTGCGCGGCGCCGGCCCTCCGGCCACCGGGCCCTCCGCGGTGGGGGCGCCGATCCTCAGGCCGCGGGGTCGGCGCGGCGCCGGCCTTCAGGCCACCGCGAGAGCGGCGACCGGCGACACCTTCGTGGCGCGGCGGGCGGGCAGCACGGCCGAGACGACCGTGATCACGACGCCCACCACGAGCACCGCCACCAGGATCGGCACCGGGACGGTCGGCGGGATCAGTCCGATGCCCGGCAGCGAGCCGAACACCGAGATCGCGCCGCACCAGCCGTAGACGACGCCGAGCACGATGCCGAGCACCGCGGCAGCGATGATCATCTGCGCCGCCTCGAGCACCACCATCGACCGCACCTGCGAGCCGGTGAAGCCGAGCGCGCGGAGCAGGCCCAGCTCGCGCCGGCGCTGCAGCACGCTGAGCGACAGCGTGTTGACCATGCCGACGGCGGCCAGGACGACCGAGAAGCCGAGCAGGACGCTCATCACCGCGGTGCTCACCTGGATGAACTGCTCGAACGCCGCGATCACCTCGGGATTCGTCTCACCCGAGCGCTCCATGATCGTGCCGAAGGTGGCGGCGGCGACCGCGAACATCGTGACCAGCGACACTCCGATGACCAGTCCGATGACGGCGCGGGCGCTGCGCGCCGGATTGCGGACGGCGTTGGCGGACGCCAGTCGGGCGACGGGGCCCCGGCCGAAGGCGCGGCCCACGAGGGCCGTGAGCGGAGGGAGCAGGACGGGCGCCCCGAGGATCACGCCGGTGAAGGACGCCATGCCTCCGACCAGCCCGAGGAGGACGCCGCCGGGGTTGGCGAGCCCGAGGACGACGCCGGCGGCGAGCAGCAGTGCGCCGACCACGACGAAGACGATCGCCGTGACGTTGCGGGCGGTGCGGCCGCGCAGCTCCTCGTAGCGGGGCTCGGCGGACGATCCGGCGGCCTGCGACGGCGCGACCGCGAGCACGCGGCGCGATCCGGACCACGAGGCGATGACCGTCGAGGCGACCACGGCGATCAGCGGCAGCACGAGGCCGGGCGAGACGAGCGGGTAGTCGAAGCGGGGCAGGGTGCCGCTCCGGATGGCGAGCTCCGCGGCGAGCGCCACGAGAGCGACGCCGGCGACCAGGCCGATCGCCGCTCCGAGGAGCCCCTGCAGGAGGCCCGTGCGGACGATCCCGCTGCGCAGCGACCGGCCGGAGGCGCCGAGCAGGCGCAGCAGGGCGATCTCGCGGGTGCGCCCGGCGATGACGGTCGAGACCGCGTTGGCCGTGACGATCCCGCCCACGAACACCGCGATGCCGAAGAAGACGGCGCCGACCATCCCGAGCATGAGGGCGACCTGGCCGATGCCGTCGATCCCCGCTGCCGCGAAGGCCGCGACCATGTCGGCGATGACCTGCACGAGCACGGCGCCGAACGCCGCGGCGAGTGCGGCGACGGTGACGATGGCGCCCCCGCCCTGGCTCGAGCCCGTGCGCACGCCGCTCACGCCGCGCCCTCCATCGTGAGCATCGCGCGCGAGATCTCCTCGGCGCTCATCCCGCGGCGGTCGTCGACCACGGCCCCGTCGCGGAGGAAGACGATGCGGTCGGCGTAGGCCGCCGCGATCGGGTCGTGGGTGACCATCGCGATCGACTGGCCGTACTCGCGGGTGGAGGCCCGGAGCAGGCTGAGGACCTCGCGGCCGGTGCGCGAGTCCAGGTTGCCGGTGGGCTCGTCGGCGAAGATCAGCTGCGGCCGGGTGGCGAGGGCGCGGGCGATCGCCACGCGCTGCTGCTGCCCGCCCGAGAGCTCGTGGGGCCGGTGCGTGAGGCGCTCGCGGAGCCCGAGGGACTCGATCAGCCGGGCGATCCACTGCTCCTCGTCGCCGGTCACGGAGCGGCCGTCGAGCTCGAACGGGAGGCGGATGTTTCCGCGCACGTCGAGCGTGGGGACGAGGTTGAAGGCCTGGAAGACGAAGCCGACGCTGCGGCGGCGGAGCACGGTCAGCTCGGCGTCGCTCATCGAGGTGATCTCGGCGTCCCCGAGGAACACGCGGCCGGAGGAGGCGGTGTCGAGGCCGGCGAGGACGTGCATGAGCGTCGACTTGCCGGATCCGCTGGGGCCCATCACCGCGGTGAACTCGCCCCGCTCGATCGAGAGCGTGACGTCGTCGAGGGCGACGACGGGCGGCGTGCTGCCGTAGAGCTTGCGCACGCCCTCGACGCGCGCCACGACGGAGGAGGTCTGGTTCTGCATGTCCTCGACGCTACGGAGGCACCCGTGTCGCCGGCGTCGTCCGCAGTGGCTCGCGGCGTCATCCCTCCGGCGGACCCGCGATGGTCCTGCGGGGTCAGCGGGGCCGGAGTCCCGCCCGGCGGAGGGCGAGGGCCGCCAGCGCGGCGGTGACGGCGGGGTCGCCGGTCCTCCAGCCCGCGGCGGCCTCCGGGTGCGCGGCGAGGATGTCGCGGGGGGACGCCTGGGTGAGCGCGCGCAGGGCCAGCAGCTCGGTTCCGCCGCCGGTCGAGCCGAGGGCGCGCAGCTCGGCGGTCCGGCGGGCGAAGCGGAGCCGGGGCCGGAGCCAGAGCACGGCCAGGAGCAGGAGCGGGAGGCCCCCGACGGCGAGCCCGGCGACCACGGCCAGGGCGCTCGCGAGCTGCTGCTGGTCGCGTCCGGCGGCGGCCAGCACGGAGCCGGCCCCGCTCGCCTCGTCGAACGGCGCGCGCACGGCGTCGCCGAGCAGGGGGATGCCGCCGAGGGTGGTCCCGGCGTCGCTCATGGTCGAGCCGAAGCCGCTGCCGGCGCTCTCGAGCCGCCGGCCGATCTCGGCCAGGCCGGCGATCAGCGAGCCGACCGCGATCCCCGCGGCGATCGCCACGACGGCCACGCCGAGAGCGAGGGCGTCGGCCAAGATCTGCCGCGCGCGGACGGCCGGGAGGTCGGCGTAGATCTGCATGCGCCGATTATCCGGCGCGCTCGGCGGCGGTCGTGTCCACACCGGAGGCAGGATTCGTCGAGAGGGCCCGGGATCCGCGTCACTCCGCGAGGTCCCCGATGTTCTTCCTCGGTTGTGAACACGTGGGCCGCCTCCGAGAGGGCTGCCCGGCCCGGCTCCTCGCCGCTTCTAGTCGAGCAGGTCGTGCAGCACGACGACCTGCTCGCGCTCCGGGCCGACGCCGATCGCCGAGAACCGGGCGCCGCTCATCGCCTCGAGCGCGCGCACGTAGTCCTGCGCGGTCCGCGGCAGGTCCGAGAACTCGCGGCAGCCGGAGATGTCCTCCTGCCAGCCGGGGAACTCCTCGTAGATCGGCTTCGCGTGGTGGAAGTCGCTCTGCGAGACCGGGACCTCGTCGTGGCGCACGCCGTCGACGTCGTAGGCGACGCAGACGGGGATGGTCTCGAGGCCCGAGAGCACGTCGAGCTTGGTGAGGACGAAGTCGGTGACCCCGTTGATCCGCGCCGAGTAGCGGGCGATCGGGGCGTCGTACCAGCCGCAGCGGCGCGGGCGGCCGGTCGTGGTGCCGAACTCGAAGCCCTGCCGGCGGAGGTACTCGCCCCACTCGTCGAAGAGCTCGGTCGGGAACGGGCCGGCGCCGACACGGGTCGTGTACGCCTTGATGACCGCGATGACGCGGTCGATGCGGTTCGGCGCGACTCCGGAGCCGGTGGCCGCTCCTCCCGAGGTCGCGTTGGAGGAGGTGACGAACGGGTAGGTGCCGTGGTCGACGTCGAGCATCGTGGCCTGGCCGGCCTCGAACAGCACCGTTTTGCCGGCGTCGAGCGCCTGCGAGAGGACGAGCGACGTGTCGGCGACCATCGGGCGCAGGCGCTCGGTGTACTGCAGCAGATCCTCCAGCACCTGCTCGACCAGGATCGCGCGGCGGTTGTAGACCTTCACCAGCAGGTGGTTCTTCTGGTCGAGGGCGCCCTCGACCTTCTGGCGGAGGATGTTCTCGTCGAAGAGGTCCTGGATGCGGATGCCGACGCGGTTGATCTTGTCGGCGTACGCCGGGCCGATGCCGCGGCCGGTGGTGCCGATCTGGCGCTTGCCGAGGAAGCGCTCCGTCACCTTGTCGAGGGTGCGGTGGTAGCTGGTGATGACGTGCGCGTTGGCGCTGACGAGCAGCTTCGACACGTCGACCCCGCGCGCGCTCAGCGCCTCGAGCTCGTGGAACAGCACCTCGATGTCGACGACGACGCCGTTCGCGATGACCGGGACGACGCCCGGGGTGAGGATGCCGGAGGGGAGCAGGTGCAGGGCGTACTTCTCGTCGCCCACGACGACGGTGTGCCCGGCGTTGTTGCCCCCGTTGAACTTCACGACGTAGTCGACGCGGCTGCCGAGGAGGTCGGTGGCGCGTCCCTTGCCCTCGTCGCCCCACTGGGCGCCGGTGATGACGATTGCTGGCATGGCGTGTCCTTCTCGACGGGAGGGGCGGCCGAGGCGATCGGAGCGGCGGTGGCGGCTCCGAGTGCAACGACGGCGAGGAGGCTTGCGGCGCGGAGTCTGCGCATCGTGGTCCTGTT
>NZ_PSVI01000023.1:0-53653 GCF_002931415.1 Rathayibacter sp. AY1E8 | reverse complement strand
GACCTCGAGGGGGAGTACGCGTCGATCGAAAATCGAGGTGTGCCGGCGATCCTCAAGCTCCGGCGTGGGAGCGAGCTGGCTTCTAGCGAGTCGACGGCGAAGTCGATCTCGGCGGCGGTGACCACCAGCGGCGGCGCCAGGCGGATCGTCGAGCCGTGGGTGTCCTTGGCCAGCACTCCGCGGGCCATCAGGGCCTCGCAGACGGCGCGGCCCGAGGCGAGCCGCGGGTCGATGTCGATGCCGGCCCAGAGTCCGGCGCCGCGGACGGCGACCACTCCGCGGCCGATCAACGCCTCGAGGCGGGCGTGCAGCTGGGCGCCGCGCTCGCGGGCGAGGGCCTGGTACTCGCCGGTCGCGAGCATCTCGACGACCGCGAGGCCGACGGCAGCGGCGAGCGGGTTGCCGCCGAAGGTGGAGCCGTGCTGGCCCGGCTGCAGGACGCCGAGCACGTCGGCGTCCGCCACTACGGCCGAGACGGGGACGATGCCGCCGCCGAGCGCCTTGCCGAGCAGGTAGACGTCGGGGACGACTCCGACCAGGTCGCAGGCGAAGGTGGCGCCGGTGCGGCCGAGGCCGGACTGGATCTCGTCGGCGATGAAGAGGACGTTGCGGCGCGCGGTGATCTCGCGGACGGCCGGGAGGTAGTCGGCCGGCGGCACGACGATGCCCGCCTCGCCCTGGATCGGCTCGATCAGCACCGCCACGGTGTCGTCGTCGATCGCGGCCTCGAGGGCTTCCGCGTCGCCGAACGGGACCGTGCGGAATCCGGGCGTGAACGGAGCGAAGCCGTCGCGCGCCTCCGCGTCGTCGCTGAACGAGATGATCGTGGTCGTGCGACCGTGGAAGTTGCCCGCCGCGACGATGATGTTCGCCCGGCCCGGAGCGACGCCCTTGACCCGGTAGCCCCAGGCGCGGGCGACCTTGATGCCCGACTCGACCGCCTCCGCGCCCGTGTTCATCGGCAGGACCATGTCCTTGCCGGCGAGCGCGGCGAGCGCCGTGACGAACGGGCCGAGGCGGTCGTTGTGGAACGCGCGGCTGGTCAGGGTGACGCGGCCGAGCTGCTCGCGGGCCGCCTCCAGCAGCACCGGGTGCGAGTGGCCGAAGTTCACGGCGGAGTAGGCGGCGAGGCAGTCGAGGTAGCGGACGCCCTCGACGTCGGTGATCCAGGCGCCCTCGCCGGTGGCCGCGACGACGGGCAGCGGGTGGTAGTTGTGGGCGGCGTGCTCCTCCTCCGCGGCGATGAGGGCGGCGGAGCGGGCGGTGTCGGTGTCGGTGATGCTCATGTCGTTCCTCCTGAGGGGACGATCGACTCTCCAGGAGTCGTCGCACTCGGCGTCGAGTGCGACGGATCGTGGACAGTGGAGGGTGGGTCGGCGCTGCTGGTCGCCGACCACGGGGAGTGGGTCAGCGGCGCAGCTCGAGGGTGCAGCACTTCACGCCGCCGCCGCCGAGCAGCAGCTCGGACAGGTCGACGCCGATCGGGTTGTAGCCGCGCTCGCGCAGCTGGCGCTCGAAGCCCGTCGCACGGGACGCGATGACGACATTGAGGCCGTCGGAGAAGGAGTTCAGCCCGAGCACGGACGCGTCCTCCTCCGAGACGAGGATCGCGTCGGGGTAGAGCTCGCGGAGGGTGCGGTTGCCCTCCTCGCTGAACGCGCTCGGTAGGTAGGCGATGTTCGTGTCGTCGAGCACGGCGATCGCGGTGTCGAGGTGGTAGAACGACGGGTTCACGAGCTCGAGCGTGACGACCTCGCGGCCGAAGACGCGGGCGACCTCGGCGTGCGAGTCGGAGGCGGAGCGGAAGCCCGTGCCGGCGAGGATCCGCTCGCCGACGAGGAGGAAGTCGCCCTCGCCCTCGTTGACCTCCTCGGGGACGCGGACGTCGAAGCCGGCCGAGCGGAACCAGTCCATGTACGCCGGGCCCTCGGGCTGGCGCTCGGGGTAGGTGAAGGAGGCGCCGTAGGCGATGCCGTCGATCACGAATCCGCCGTTGGCCGCGTAGACCATGTCCGGCAGTCCGGCCTCGGGCTCGATCAGCTCGATGGTGAAGCCCAGATCGGCGTAGGTGTCGTAGAGGGTCTGCCACTGCCGGACGGCGAGGGAGGTGTCGGTGGGGACCTGCGGGTCCATCCACGGATTGATGCGGTAGACGACGGTGAAGTGCTCGGGACGGCACATCAGGATCGTCTTCGCGACGGGAGTTCGGGCGGGTGCCTCTGCGAGCACGGCGGTATCGGTCATTCGAGTCCTCCTGCGAAAGGATGCGGATGAGCGGACCGGGTCCAGTGGCTCCGTGCCCCGCGCATGACGCAGCGGGATGGAGCACGCTCGCGCCCAGTCTTGCACGCGCCGATCGTGCGGTTTTCGCCGTGAGGCGCACGGAACGCGCGTGGACACCGGGTGCGGCGCGGGAAACCGCCGCGGCTCTCGCGCGGGGCGTTGTATTGCGGCCGCGACTACTCCTCCTCGCCCTGAGGCAGGGGCTTTCGGAGGGACGACGTTGCGCCTCTCGGCGAGAAGGCCTTATCCCTCTCTCTTGTCATCGCGCTGATGACATCTGTGGAATCCGTCGAATTCCGCCCTGAATGGGGGACTTAGGGCAGCGATAAGCGGCATGGGACGATCCCTCCGGCCCGACAGTCGTCGGCCTTCTCGCTCCGACGAATCCGGATGCCCTCCTCCATGCGAACGAAGACCCTCAGCGTCTCCCTTTTCCTCGCCCTGCTCCTCTCCCTCTTCGTCGCGACCCCGGCTCAGGCCGCGGGATCGCCGGCTGCGCCGACGAACGTCGTCGCGTCTGACAACAGCTGCACGGACGCCGTCACCATCTCGTGGACGGCACCCGCGCAGAAGGTCGCCGGCTATCGCGTGCACATCTACACGATTTACACGACGCGATATGGGGACACCGACTCGTATACGACAGCCCTGACGGAAGTGTCGAACGCAACATCGGTCTCTTTCGACTTACCTCGCGATGTGAATGGCTATACCATCGAAGTTGCGAGTGTGACTGATTTCAACGCCTCGTTCTCCGGCGGCGAGTACGGCCAGAAACTAGTCGCATCATCGACCCAGAGCATCCCGACTAGCACCGGTCTCTACCATTACTGGAACGTCCCTGCGCCGGCCGAGCTCTCGGTGGCCTACGACGAATCCACAGCACTGGCTTCCGCCCGGTGGAAGCGGCCGTCGATCAACGGGGAAGCGTGCTCCTTCGATGAGTACCACGCCACGCTCGACGATATTGCGAGTTACGACGATGACTGGGGCAACGGCAGCGGCTACGACGTCGAGTACTCCCTGACCACAACCTCGCAGAATCTCGATGTGGCCGCTGGCCATCGCTACGAATACTGCATCTGGGCTGCGTCCTGGTACTTCAGGTCGGAAAGTGCCGACTATGCCGACTACCTCGACTCTCCAAAGAGCTGTGTCTCCTTCGGCACCGGCACCACCCGTCCGGCTGCTCCTGAATTCGCATACGCGGAGCCCAGCGGCACGTCGATGACCGTTTCATGGGAGGCGCCCTACGCCGACGGCGGCACCGACATCACGGGCTACAGGGTCAGCCGCAACGGCACCGACGCGTCCGGCAGCGGCCCCTGGTCGACCGTCGTCTCCGCCGACCGCCGCTCGCAGACGTTCACGAACCTGCGCCCGAACACCTCCTACACCTTCACCGTTCAGGCGATCAACGCGGTCGGCACCAGCGAAGCGGCAACGGTCACCCGCACCGCCGACGCCTACTTCGCCCCCTCCGTTCCCACGCGCGTCGCCGGCACCACGAACGACAGCGTGCGATCCGCGACGATCTCCTGGGCGCCTCCGGAGTCGGCCGGCAACCCGGCGATCACCGGCTACCGCGTCTCGCGCAACGGCGTCGACAACGCGGGCGCCGGTCCGTGGTCGACGACGGTCGCCGCCACCGCCCGCTCCTTCACGTTCACGCACCTGGCGGCGGGCGCCACCTACACGATGAGCGTCAGCGCGATCAACGCCGGAGGCGACAGCGGGGCGGCATCGACCGTCGTGCGCATCGGCGGCACCGCCCTCACCGCCGCGACTCCGACCGTCACCGGCACCGCCGCGGTCGGCTCGACGCTCACGGCGAGCGCCGGCACCTGGGGCCCCTCCCCCGTGGCCCTCGCGTACCAGTGGCGCGCGAACGGCACCGCGATCAGCGGGGCGACCGGCACCACGTACCGTCCGGTCGCGGGCGACGCGGGCAGGGTGATCACCGTCGCCGTCACGGGCTCGAAGTCGGGCTACGTCTCGACGACACGCGTCTCCTCCGGGACCGCTGCCGTGACCGGCGGCGCGATCACCGCCGCGACGCCGACCATCAGCGGCACGGCGAAGGTCGGCTCGACCCTCACCGCGAAGCCCGGCACCTGGGGTCCCTCCCCCGTCGCCCTCGCCTACCAGTGGAAGGCGAACGGCACCGCTCTGAGCGGGGCGACGTCCGCGACGTACACGCCGACCGGCGCCACTCTCGGCAAGACGATCACCGTGACGGTCACGGGGTCGAAGTCCGGATTCACCGCTGTGACGAAGACCTCCGCGAAGACGAGCGCCGTGGTGGCGGGCACCCTCTCCGCCGCGACCCCGACGATCACCGGCACCGCGAAGGTCGGCTCCACCCTGACCGCCAAGCCGGGCACGTGGGGTCCCTCGCCGGTGGCCCTCACCTACCAGTGGAAAGCGAACGGCACCGCGATCTCCGGGGCGACCTCCGCCACCTACAAGCCGACCAGCGCCACGGTGGGGAAGAAGATCACGGTGACCGTCACCGGCAAGAAGGCCGACTACACAACGGCGACGCGCACCTCCGCCGCCACCGCAGCGGTCGTCAAGTAGGGGATCCGACCCGGGCCGCCGGGGGAGCCTGCCCGCGCGGACTCCTCCGGCGGCCCCGGGAATCCACCACCATCGTCCCCCGAACGGGGGCCCATCCCGCCGACACCCGCCCTCGCCCGGAGGCGGGCGGCGGCTAGCATTCAGACACCGTGTCCGCCGCGGCCTCCCGCGGATCCTGCCGAAAGGCCCGCCGTGCCCGCACGCCCCCTCGCCGCGATCGGCGTCTCCGCTCTCCTGCTGGCCGGCCTCGCCGCCGGTCCAGCCGTCGCCGCCCCCGATCTCCCGGGCGCGAGCGCCGCGCAGGAGGCGTCCGCCGAGGTCGTCCTCTCCGGCACCATCGCGCTCCGCGACGCCGATGAGGAGCACCCCGCCCCCGAGAACCCGTACTTCTACGTCCAGGTCGAGGACGCCGAGGGGGACGTGGTCGCCCAGGCGAACACGGGCGCGGACTTCTCCCTCCCCGTTCCCGGCGGCGAGCCCCTCACCGTCCGCGCGAACCTGATCGGCAGCGACGACTGGTACCCGACCTGGTTCGGCGACACCCCGGTCGCCGAGGCCGCGAGGACGACCCGGGGGACCGACGAGTCCGTCGCCATCTCCCTCCTGCGCACCGCCGAGCTGTCCGGATCGATCACCGCCGACGCGGTCCCCGGCGTCTCCTCCCCCTCCTTCGACGTGCAGGCCTGGTGGGTCGACGGAGGGACGTACTCGCTGCTCGACACCGTCCCCGTCACCGGAGCCCCCGGCGCCGCCCGCGCGTGGGACACGGGCGACCTCGCCCTGCCCGCCGGCGACTACCTCCTGCGCCTCGTGGAGCCGGGGTACCCCGCCTACGACGACCAGTACTTCTCGCGCCTGGCCCGCCTCGACGAGCGCGCGGTCGTCACCGTGCCGCCGGGCGGCCGCAGCGGCATCGACTTCTTCCCGTCGGCCTACTCCTCCGACGTCGCCCGCCTCTCCGGGACCGACCGGTACGCGACCGCCGTCGCGGTGACCGCCTCCGGATTCGCCGACGGCGCCCCCGTCGTCTACCTCGCCAGCGGAGCGAACTGGCCGGACGCGCTGAGCGCCGGCCCCGCCGCCGCGAAGCAGGGCGGCGCCCTCCTGCTCACCGACCCGAGCGTCCTGCCCGCCGTGGTGGCGACCGAGCTGCGCCGCCTCGCCCCGCAGCGGATCGTCGTGGTCGGCAGCGCCCTCTCCGTGAGCGAGTCGGTGCTCCAGCAGGTGAAGGCCCTCGGGATCCCGACCGAGCGCATCGAGGGCGTCGACCGCTACGACACCTCGCGCCGGATCGTCGAGGACGCCTTCCCGGACGGCAGCTACGAGAACGTCTTCGTCGCGACCGGCACCAACTTCCCGGACGCCCTCTCGGTCGCGCCGATCGCCGGCCGCCGCGCCGAGCCCGTCCTCCTCGTCGACGGCGCCCGCTCGCGCCTCGACCAGCCGACCCGTGACACCCTCGCCGGACTCGACCCCTCCTCCGTGCAGCTGCTCGGCGGTGCGCCGTCGATCTCGACCGCCGTCGAGGCAGACCTCCGCGCCGCGAAGATCGCCGGCACCGTGTCGCGCATCGCCGGGACGGACCGCCACGACACCAGCCGACGCCTCAACGACGTCTTCCCGCCGTCCGAGCTGGGCGACACCGTCTACCTCGCGACCGCCACCGGCTTCGCCGATGCGCTGGCCGTCGGCCCGGTCGCCGCGAAGCAGGGCGCCCCGCTCTACCTCAGCGAGCCGACCTGCCTGCCGCGCAGCACCCGTGTGAAGATGCAGGGCCACGACCTCGATCAGGTGCTGCTCCTCGGCAGCCCCCTGACCCTGTCGGCGCAGGTGCGCTCGCTGTCCGCCTGCTGAGACCCGAGACGCACCGCACGAGCCCTGGAGATCCATGAGCGCCACCGCCGACCGTCCCCTCCTCGTCGGCATCGAGACCGGGGGCACGAAGGTCGTCGCGGCGGTCGCCGACGCCGCTGATCCCGAGCGGATCCTCGCGACGACGACCCTGCCGACCCGCGGGCCCGCCGAGACTCTCGCCGATCTGGCCGGCTTCGTCAGCGGCCACGGAGTCGACGGCACCGTCGCCGCGGTCGGCGTCGCCTCCTTCGGCCCGCTCGACATCGACCCCGGCTCGCCGACCTACGGACACCTCACCTCCACGCCGAAGCTCGGCTGGGAGGGCACCGACGTCCTCGGCCCGATCGGCGCGGCCGCACCGGGCGCGCGGCTCGCGCTGGTCACCGACGTCAACGGAGCCGCCCTGGGCGAGGCCCGCTGGGGCGCCGGGGCCGGAGTCGACGACTTCGTCTACCTGACCGTCGGCACCGGAGTCGGCGGCGGCGTGATCGCGGGCGGACGGCTCCTCGCCGGCAGCGGCTGGCCCGAGGTCGCGCACCTGCTGCCCCGCCGCCACCCCGAGGACGGCTTCGCCGGCACCTGCCCGTTCCACGGCGACTGCCTCGAGGGCCTGGTCGCCGGTCCCGCGATCTCGGCGCGCTGGGGCGTCGACGGCTCCCTCCTCGGCCCCGAGGAGGCGGCCGCGAACCTCCGCTTCAGCTCCTACTACCTCGCGCAGCTCGTCACGACGCTCGCCTACGTCGCGGGCGTGCGGCTCGCGGTCGTCGGCGGAGGCGTGTCGAAGACGCCGGGGCTCGTCCCCGCGGTCGAGGCCGAGGTCGAGCGGCTGATGGGCGCGCCCGGAGCGACGGGGACGGGCGGCGGGCGGATCCGCATCGTGCGCCCGGCCCTCGGCGACGAGTCCGGGGTGCGCGGGGCGATCTCGCTGGCGGAGTCCCTGCTCGGCTGAGCCCTACCCTCGTCCCATGAGCGAGCGACCCGTCGACCCCTCCGCCCCCGACTCCGGTCGCGACGAGACGGTGGAGGAGCGATCCGACCGCAACTGGAACGAGATCCTGCAGGAGCTGCGGGTCGTGCAGACCGGCACGCAGATCCTGGGCGGCTTCCTGCTGACGCTGTGCTTCCAGCAGCGCTTCGCCGACCTCGCGCCGCCCGACGTGGCGCTCTACCTCGTGCTCGTCCTGCTCGCCGCGTGCGTCACGATCCTGGCGCTGGCGCCCGTCATCGCCCACCGGCTGCTGTTCCAGCGGCGGAGGAAGGCCGAGCTGGTGCGGTTCGGCAACCGGGTGGTCACGGTGTGCCTCGCGGCGGGATCGCTGCTGTTCGTCGGAGTCGTGGGCTTCGTGTTCGACGTCGTGCTGGGCGGGCCGGCAGGCCTCTGGGCGGGCGGAGGCGTGCTGCTGCTGCTCGCCGTGGTCTGGGCGACCGCGCCGGTCCTCCTGCGGAGGCGCTGAGGGCGGCGGAGTCTGCCCGCCCCTCCCCCGCGAGTCAACGGGGTACCCGGGTCCGCCGCGCTCTTCCTACCGTGGCCGCGAGGCGCGCACCGCGCCGACGCGAGAGGAGCACCATGACCGACCGGACCGAGCAGCCGCAGGAGAACCCGCAGAACCACGACCACGTGGACGACGCGGGCGTCGACAAGCCCTCGCAGGCCGAGGGCGACGACACCGAGGGATCGGCCGGCTGATCGCCGCCTCGATCCCCGTCCTCCCCGCGATCGACAGCAGCGCGGCCGTCCTCGCCGACGGCTACCTCTTCGGGACGCGGCGCTTCGACGACGTGGGCGCGGACGCGTTCCGCACCCGGATCCTCGGACGGCCCGTGATCATGGTGCGCGGCATCGAGGCGGCGCGCTTCTTCTACGAGGGCGGGCGCTTCGACCGCGAGGGCGCGCTGCCCGGCTCGGTGCTGCACCTCCTGCAGGACGAGGGCAGCGTGCAGACCCTCGAGGACGAGCCGCACCGGCGGCGGAAGCGCATGTTCCTGGATCTGGTGGAGACGCCCGAGCAGCGGTCGAGGCTGGTCTCGGCCTTCGCGCGGGAGTGGCAGGCGTCCGCCGCCCGGCTGACGGGCGAGCGGGTCCGCCTCCAGGACGTCGCCGCGGAGGTCCTGGGCCGCGCGGTCCTGTCGTGGGCCTGCATCGAGGCCGACGAGGAGGAGGTGCTGCGGCGTACGGACGAGCTCCGGGCGATGATCGACAACGCTGGGCGCTTCGGCCCGCCCAACTGGGCCGCGCGACTCCGCCGCCGCTCGACCGAGCGGTGGGCGCGCGGCCTGATCGAGGCGAGCCGGACGGCCGGACCCTCCCCGACTCCCCTGCACCGGATCGCGCACGAGAAGGAGGACGGCGGCCTCCTGCCCGTCGAGGTCGCCGCGGTGGAGCTGATCAACGTGCTGCGGCCCACGGTCGCGGTGGGGCGCTTCGTGGTGCTGGCGGCGCTCGCGCTGCACCGGCATCCGGAGTGGCGGGAGCGGCTCGCCGACCAGGAGGAGCGCGTCGCGTTCGCGAACGAGGTGCGGCGCTTCTACCCGTTCTTCCCGATGGTCGGAGGAAGGGCCCGCCGGGAGCTGGACTTCCGCGGCGAGACGCTTCCCGCGGGGCAGTGGATGCTGCTCGACCTCTACGCGACGGACCACGGCTCGCACTGGGAGGCGCCGGGCCGCTTCGATCCGGAGCGGTTCCGGTCGCCGGTCGACCGCAACGGCTTCATCGCCCAGGGCGGCGGGCACTACGGAGGCGACCACCGGTGCCCGGGCGAGCCGGCGACCGTCGACCTGCTGTCCGCGGCGCTGGAGCTCCTGGCCGCGGGGCACCCGTACGACGTCGAGGACGGGCAGGATCTGCGCGTGAGCCTGCAGAGCTTCCCGACCGGGCCGGAGGACGGCTTCGTGGTGAGGTTCCGCTAGGGGCGGGCGGGCTCGGCTCGCGGCCTCGGCGGGCGGCCTCGGCGGGCGGCCTCGGTCGGCGGCCTCCGCGGGGGCGGTCGTCCTCCACAGGCCGCGGTTCCGCGCGCTCTCCCCGGATCCGCTCGGGCATTCCCCGCCCGCCTCGCCCGACGAGCACGCTCGGGGGATGCAGAACCCGAGTCAGTCCTCCGGAGCGTCGAACTCCTCGAGCGCCCGCAGCGCCTCGCGGGCGCGCTCGAGCCGATCGGCCTCGGGCTCGTCCCACCATGCCGGTCCGCGCTCGCCCAGCCCGTGCTTGGCGAGCCCGACCCTCCTGCGCGCCAGCGCCTCCGCCTCCGCGTCCTCGTGCATCCTGGCGGACCGCACTCCCGAGCGCCCGCGCCCGAGGTGCGAGGTGAGGCCGGCGACCACGTCCTCCGGCAGCGAGGGGTCGGTGCGCCGCCATCGGCGGCCCTTCACCACGAGCCAGCGCTCGTCGTCCTCGTCGCTCACTCCGTCACCGCCGCCTCGGGTTGAGCCGGTCACCGGTGCTCGTGAGGTCCACCTGCTCCGGCAGCAGGAGCGCCTCGATCCGCCCCGCGGCGGAGACCCGCAGCAGGTCGTCGACGAGGGCGCGCGAGCCGCCGATCAGCGTCGAGTCGAAGTCGACCTCGCTCGCGAGGTACCAGGCCCGGTCCTCCGGCCAGAGCGCGAGCGGAGTCTGCACGACGAGCCCGGAGGCGTCGGCGAAGCCCGCCGCGCGCGCCCACGCGGTGTCCTCGAGCACCCTGACGTCGAGCGAGAGCAGAGGCCCCTCCCGCCCCGGCAGCTCGACCGTCGCCGCGGCGGCGGTCTCGGGGTGCTCCCAGCCGGTCGGCCGGGTGTCGCTCATCCACTCGGGCAGCTCCTCCGAGGCGTCCGAGCGGGAGATCAGGATCCGCGACCCGCCGCTCAGCACGCCGAACCCCTCCCAGAACACGGCGAGGCAGTCGTCGGGGGTGCTCGTGTGCTCCGCGAGCACGGCGGCGACGGCCGCGAGCTCGTCGAGCGGGAGCACTCCGAGGCGGGGCTCCGCGTACTCGTCGGGATGCTCGCCGGTGAGCGAGTACCACTGCGCGAGCGGATGCAGGAGCGTCCCCTCCCGCTCGGCGACCTCGCGCCAGCGCCGGGGCGGGTCGTCGGAGGGGTGCAGGATCCGCACGGCCGCCTCGAACAGCGGAGGGACGATCCCCTCGAAGCGCCCGAACGCGCCGAGAGCAGCCAGCATCGGCTCCGCCCGCGCGGCGTCCCGCTCGGCGCGCAGGGGCGCGTCCCGGGGTGTCGGCTCGACCATCGGCCCAGGCTAGCGCTGGACGGTCGCTCCGCTCAGGGCGGAGAGGGCCCGCTGCGGTCCCGTCTCGCGGGCGAGGCCCTCGGCGAGCGCCGTCAGCCGTTCCCGGGCGGGAGCGTCGAGTGCGAGCATCCGCCGCGCAGCCTCCGCGAGCTCTCCCCCGGAGGCCGCATTGGGGTCGAGCACGGCGGCGAACCCGGCGTCCTCGAGTGCGGCCGCCCCCGCGAACTGGTCCGTCGAGAACGGCAGGACGACGAGCGGCACGCCCGCGGTCATCGCCTCCGTGACGCTGTTGTTGCCGCCGTGGCTGACCGCGAGCGCGGCCCGGCGCAGGAGCGCGACCTGCGGCAGGAAGCCGCGGACCAGCCAGCCCTCGGGGACATCGCCCAGGGCCGAGCGCTCGGTCGCGCCGGAGGCCAGAGCCACCCGGACGGGCCTGCCTCCGACCTCGACGCCGACCAGGGCCTCGACGACCCGGGCGAGCACGTCGCCGCGCACCGAGAGGAAGCTGCCGAAGCTCACGTAGACGACCGGATCCTCGGACGCGGCGAGCCACTCCTCGACCTCCGCGTCATCGGGCTCCTCGCGGACGGCGGAGCCGAGGAACGCGTGCGGCGGCAGCTGAGCGGTGCGGGCCGAGTCGTGGAGCTCGCCCGGGTAGTTGAGCAGCAGGACGTCGCCGCTCTCGGCGAAGGCGTCGGCGCTGGGCGCCGCCCCGGGGTCGAGGGTGGTGAGGGCGGCGTTCCACTCCGCGGTGAAGGAGTCGCGCACCTGCTCGCAGAGGGCGCGGAGCGCATCGAGGTCGTCGGGCTCCGGAGTGAAGGCGTCCGGCCAGACCGGGGGGAAGCCGTAGACCTCGCCGGGCACCGTGAGCGCGCTGGGGTGGCCGAGCACGACGTCGCCGTAGGGCACGCGGAGTGCCTTCAGCGCCACGCGCGCGGTGAAGGCGAGGTGGTCGACCACGATCGCGTCGGGCTGCACCTCGTCGAGGATCACGCGCAGGCGCGCGGCGACGCCGGACGGATCCCAGAGCAGGTCGGTGAGCCGTTCCCGCGCCTGGTAGGCGAGGGTCGGGACCATCCCGCGCCGGGTGGCGTCGAAGAAGCCGCGGAGGGACGCGCCCTCGTCGGGCGCCTGCTCCTCCGCGCGGATCGTGCCCGGGTTGGAGCCGCGCCCCAGCCGGAGCGCGATGTGCTCGAATCCGAAGCCGTCCACGATGGAGCGCGTCGCGTCGCCGGTGGCAACGACGACGCGCTCGCCCGCCTCCTGCCACGCCGTGCCGAGGGTCGCCAGCGGCAGCAGGTGCGACGCGTAGTCGGGGCTGATGATCAGCAGGGTCACGAGGCCCCCAGCACGAGCGGCGAGCGGAGGGGACGCTCCTGGTCCGCGGTCGCGTGCGCG
This sequence comes from Rathayibacter sp. AY1E8, assembly GCF_002931415.1. Lineage (NCBI taxonomy): Bacteria > Bacillati > Actinomycetota > Actinomycetes > Micrococcales > Microbacteriaceae > Rathayibacter > Rathayibacter sp. AY1E8. The sequence continues at coordinate 41,319 of NZ_PSVI01000023.1, read as the reverse complement.
TAGACGCCCGAGAGGGCATGAGCCATGGCCTGCACCGTGTAGCGCTCGGCGACCATCGCGTGCCCGCGGGCCGCGTGGTGCTCGCCGAGAGGCCCGCCTGCGAGATCCAGTGCGGCGGCGGCGCCGGCGGCGAGTGCCGCGGGGTCGGCGGTGTCGACCAGGAAGCCGGTCTCCCCCTCCTCGACGTAGGTAGCGGGCCCGCCTGTCGCCGGAGCGACGACGACCAGTCCTGCGGAGAGCGCCTCGAGGAGGGCGATGCCGAACTCCTCCTTGACGCTCGCGCAGACGTAGGCGCCTCCCGGAGCCGAGAGCCCCGGTCGGCCGTGCCGGATCGCGCCGAGCCAGCGGGCCACGGTGCCGTTCGGGCGGTGTCCGGCCAGGAGCAGCCCGTCGGACGCGACGGCGCGGATGCGGTCGAGCTGCTCGCGCTCGTCGGGGCTCGGGTCGGCGAGGTCGCCGCCGACCAGGAGCAGGTTGGCGCGCTCCCGGAGCGAGGGGTCGGACGCCCAGGCCTCGGCGAGCGCCGCCATCCCCTTCACTCGGTGCAGGCGGCCCACGCTGAGCAGCAGCGGGAGGCCGCGGCGGTGCTCGGGCAGCTCCTCCAGCAGGAGGTCGAGCGAGGCCAGGTCCCCGCCCTCGTCCAGCGCGACCGGCTCACCGGCGGCGGAGGCCCGTGCGGCCGCCTCGCCGCGCTCGACCAGGCCGACGTCGATCCCCTCCGGGACGATCGTGTGCCGCTCCGGGTGCGCGGTGATGTCGACGCCGATCAGCTCGCGGATGGTCGCGGCCAGCTCCTCCCGCGGGAACAGGACGGTGTGCGCGGCGTCGGCGGCCAGGCGCTGCACCAGGCGCACGCGGAACCAGAAGTGCTCGGCGGCGTCGCGCTCGCCGAAGTCCGCGCGGGTGAGGGCGCCGGAGGCGTCCAGGCCCGCGATCAGGGCGTGCGGGTCCGGAGCGAGGGTGAACACGACGGGGATCTCGAGATCCCGGGCGACCGCGGCCGCCGCGAGGGATCCGACGTCCGCCATGCGCAGGTGCAGCACGTCGACCCGGCCGGCCGCGCGCAGGATCCGGCGGATGCCGCGCTCGGCGGCGATGCGACGGCTCCACGCCTGGGGCATGGCCACGGGCGGCCCCACGAACGGGACCGGAGCGAAGCCGTGGCCGGAGTCGGGCAGCTCGCCGAGCGCGCGCTCGGCCTCGGCCGGAGTCCCGCGCGAGAGCGTGAGCACCCGGTCGATGCCCTCCTGCTCGACGAGCGAGTCGCCCAGGCGCACCAGCAGGGTCGCGATGCCGCCGTTGTCGCCCGCGCCCACCCGCGTCAGGGTGCCGTCGATGTCGGCGTGGACGAAGAGCTGCGCGACCGTCGGCCCGGCCTCCACGGCCGGTGCGGGGGCGAGGTCGCCGAGGGCGAGCCGGGCGAGGGGCCCGATGGGCGCCGCCTCCTCGGCCAGGCCGGTGAGCAGGAGCTCGGCGTCGTCGGAGCCGCGCTCGCCGAGCGCGTCCGTCGCGGCGGCCCGCGCCTCCAGCCCCTCCGCGCGATCGGCGGCCACGTGCAGGAGGGTGCGCTCGGCGATCGCACCGGGCACGAGGCCCAGGGTCTCGACGAGCCGTGCCCGGGCCGCCGCTTCGCGCTCGCCGAGCAGCGCGCCCTCGAGCGCGACGGCGACGAGGTCGGGGGTCGAGGAGGCCCAGAGCAGGACGGTGCGCTGCGCGAGCATGCCGGAGAAGCCGCCGTCGCGGACCAGGCGCAGCAGCGGTCCGAGCGCAGCGGGGCGGGGCAGGCGCCCGCCGAAGGCCCAGGCGGCGTGCTCGCGGAGGTACGGGCGCTCGTCCTCGAGCAGCATCAGCAGCGCGAGGTCGGCCTCCTCGTCGAAGACCTGCGCGAGCGAGTGCACGGCCGCGATCGCGGTGAGCTGGTCCGAGGGGTCCAGAGCGGCGCGGGTGAGCAGGCGCACCGCGCGGCCGCCGCCGTCGCTCACCGCGGCGACCGTCAGCTCATCCGCCATCCGGACGGCCTCGAGCAGAGTGGGAGCGGCGCGCACGGCGTCGAGAGCGGTCTGCGTGGCCATGGTTCACCTGGTCTGTCGGAGCGGAGAGTGCGACGGAGCGCGACTCCCGACCGCTGGAGCGGCCCAGGAGGAGCGGACCGGTACCGAGCATGCCGCGTGGGCGGCTGGGATTTCGCCACTTGCGTCGGATCTCCTCCCGCGGTACGGCCTCCTGTCAAGGGGGTGATGGCCGCAGTTCGTTTGCGCAACGCGCGAGGATCCTCAGCCGCGGGTCCACTCCAGGAGCCGCTCGACCGGCCAGGTGGTCACGATCCGCTCCTCCGGGACGCCGAGCCGCTCCGCCCGCTCCGCCCCGTAGTCGAGCAGGCCCAGCTGACCCGGAGCATGCGCGTCGCTGTCGATCGAGAACAGGCAGCCCTCCTCGAGCGCGAGCGCGATCAGCTCGTCCGGCGGGTCCTCGCGCTCGGGGCGGGCGTTGATCTCGACCGCGGTGGAGTGGTTGGCGCACGCGCGGAACACGGCCCGGGCGTCGAAGGTCGACGGCGGGCGGGTGCCGCGCTCGCCCGACACCAGCCGCCCCGTGACGTGGCCGAGGACGTCGGTCCGCGGATCCGAGGCCGCCGCGACCAGCCGGGCCGTCATCTCACGGGAGGGCAGCCGCAGCTTCGAGTGGGCGCTCGCGACGACCACGTCGAGGCGGTCCAGCAGCTCGTTCGTCTGGTCGAGCGCGCCGTCCTCGAGGACGTCCACCTCGATCCCGCTGAGCAGCCGCAGGGGCCCGGTGTCGAGGCCCGCGAGATGGGCCAGCTGCTCCTCCAGCCGCTCCGCGCTGAGACCGTGGGCGACCCGGAGCCGCGGCGAGTGATCGGTGAGCGCCAGGTACTCGTGGCCGAGCGCGCGGGCCGCGTCCACCATCGCGAGGACGGGCGTCGCCCCGTCGGACCACTCGCTGTGGCTGTGGAGGTCGCCGCGCAGCCGTCCCCGCAGCGCGCTCGCGGGCGGAGGAGCCGAGCCGCGCAGCTCCGCGAGGTAGTCGGGCACCCGGCCCGACCGCGCCTGCTCGATCACCGTGAAGGTCGTGTCGCCGATCCCGGAGGCCCGCCGCACGAGGGCGAGGTCGTCCCGCTCGGCGGACGCCATCCCCTCCAGCACCGCGGCCGCGCGGCGGAACGCCTTCGCCCGGTAGCGGGAGGCCCGCTCCCGCTCGAGCAGTGCTGCGATCTCCTCGAGTGCCGCTATCGGGTCCATGCGCCCGGTCTACCACGGCGCCCGCCGCGCCCTCACCCCCTCGACGGCGGCGCCGGCTCCGGCCCCCGGCCTCGCCGCGCCGCGGCCCCACCCCGGTCCCGACCGCTCGACGCTGGGAACCGGCCGAGCCCCGTTGCCGACCGCAACGATCGAGATATATCGTGACTCTCGTTCACTCGCGATGTATCGCGTTTCCGAAAGGCACCCCGGTGCAGGAGGAGGAGCTCATGTCCCTCGAGAAATGGCTCGTACAGGCGGGCGAGACGAAGGTCATCGACCTCGACGTCGTCCGCTCGGTCAAGGTCGCCCTCGTCGGCGGCCAGATCGACGTCATCGCCCACGACGAGCCGACCGCTCGCGTGGAGGTCCACAGCGTCGACGGCCGCCCGCTCAAGGTCTCGATGGACGGCGACCGCCTCGAGATCGACCACGTCCAGCTCCGCTGGGACACCATCGTCGACGTCGTGAAGGGCCTCGGCCGCCGCGGCGACCGCGCCGACATCAGCCTCCTCGTCCCCCGCGGCGTCGACCTCAAGTTCGACACCGTCTCGGCCGACGGCCTGGTCTCGGGCCTCCACAGCGACGCCCGCGTCTCGACGGTCGGCGGCGACATCGTCGTCGACGGCCTGCACGGCGACATCGAGGTGAACACCGTCCACGGCGAGCTCTCGGTCCGCAGCCACACCGGCCGCGTCACCGCGCGCACCGTCTCCGGCGACGTCACCGCGACCGGCGAGCTCACCCGCTTCACCGTCGACGGCGTCTCGGGCAGCGTGTTCGTCGACGCCGAGGGCACCCCCGACCGGATCCAGGCCAACACCGTCAGCGGCGACCTCACGATCCGCGTCGACGAGGGCCTCGGCGCCCGCTACCGCATCAACACCGTCTCGGGCACGCTCCAGCTCGACGGCTCCGTCGTCAAGGGCACCTTCGGCCGGGGCTTCACCTCGACCACGGGCTCGCTCGACTCGAAGTGGGTCGACGTCGCCGCCAACTCCGTCTCGGGAGACGTGGTCGTCGTCCGCCGGTCCGTCGCCGCGTCCTCCGCCTCGGTGGGCGAGGGCTGGGGCTCTCCCGGCACCGGCCCCGCCGACGACCGCCGCCCGATGGACGGGAGCTCGCTGTGAGCCCCGTCTTCGCGCACGGCCGCCTGCGCCTCTACCTGCTCAACCTCCTCGCCGAGTCGCCGCGCCACGGCTACGAGCTGATCCAGGCGCTCAGCGAGCGCTTCGGCGGCACCTACGCGCCCAGCGCCGGCACGGTCTACCCGCGCCTCGCGAAGCTCGAGGAGGAGGGACTCGTCACGAAGGAGGCCGACGGCCGCAAGACCGTCTACTCCATCACCGACGCCGGCCGCGCCGAGCTCGCGAACCGCGCGACCGACCTGGGCGACATCGAGGAGGAGCTCACCGATTCCGTCCGCCGGCTCGCCGACGAGGTCCGCCTCGGCGTCGCGGAGGCGATGAAGAGCCTCCGCGCCGACCTGGCCAGCGCCGCGCGCGACTCGCGGGAGCCCGGACGCCGACCGGAGCACTCCGCCGAGGAGCCGCGCCCGCAGGACACGTCCGGCACCCCCTCCGAGCAGCCCGCGCCGGAGCAGGCCGCACCGGCCTCGCCCGACGCGCGCACCGCCTCGCGGATCGCCCTGCGCGACGCCGAGGTGCTGCTCACCGAGTTCCGCGACGAGCTGCGCGCGGAGCTGCGCACCGCCGCCTCCTCGGGATCGGTGACGACCGCGAGCGTCGACGCCCTGCGCGCCGCGCTCGACGAGGCCCGCGCCTCGGTCCGCTCCACCCTGGGCTGAGCCCGGACACCGCACCGCCGGGAGGGCGGGGATCCCGCCCGGGATCCCCGCCCTCCCGGCGCTACTGCCGCCCGACCGCCAGCGCCTCCTCCTCCACGTCGAGGAACGCCAGAGCGCTCACCACCGCCGGCTCCTGGTACCGCCCCTCGGAGCGCGCGCGGAGCACCGCCTCCCGCTCGGCCGCGATCATCACGCGCCGGAGCCGGTTGTAGGCCTGCGGGAGCGGCTCCACGCCCTCGCCCTCCGGAGGGTTCTCCAGGGCGTCGGCGAGGAACGTCGCGTTCCGCCGCAGCCGGTCGAGCACGCGGTCCTCCACTCCGTCCTGCGGCTCCGCGTCGAGCCGGGCGAGGCCGGCGGCCTGCGCCTCGGCGAGCAGCATCTGCTTCTCGACGTGCTCCTGCATCTCGTTCGGGGCCGGGAGCTTCAGGGCGCGGACGAGCCGCGGGAGCGCGAGCCCCTCGACGAGCGTCCCCGCCACCACGATGAAGGCGAGGAACTGCAGGAACGCGCGCTGCGGCGTCTCCGCGGGCAGGAGGAACGCGGCGGCGAGGGTGACCACGCCGCGGATGCCCGCGAACGACACCCCGATCGCGGTCGGCCAGGTCCACCCGCGCTGCTGCAGCCGGCGCGGACCGTGCCGGAACAGCAGCGTCGTCATGCACATCCAGGCCACGCGGCTCCCGACCAGCGCCGCGAGCACAGCCGCGCCGATGCCGACCGTCTGCCAGACCCCGATGCCCGAGTCGGCCGTCGCCCCCACCACCGACGACAGGCTGAGCCCGATGAAGAGGAACACGGCGTTCTCGAGCAGGAACTGGATCGTCCGCCAGTTGAGCGACTCCGCGATCCGCGCCTGCGCGGACTGGATGACCGGCGCCCGGTAGCCCAGGTAGAGCCCCGCGACCACGACCGCCAGCACCCCGGAGCCGTGCAGCAGCTGCGCCGGGATGAACGCGACGTAGGGCGTCACCAGCGAGAGGCTCGTGTCCAGGACGGACGACTGCACCTGCTTGCGCACGAACCCGAGCAGCACGGCGATGCCGATCCCGACCCCGCCCCCCACCGCCACGGCCAGCACGAAGTCGAGCGCGATGCGCCCGGGAGTGACCGTGCTGACGATCGCCAGGAGGGAGGCGTTCAGCGCCACCAGCGCGGTCGCGTCGTTGAGGAGGCTCTCGCCCTCGAGCACCGTGAGCATGCGCCGCGGCAGGCGGAGCCGCCCCGCGATCGCCGTGACCGCCACCGCGTCCGTGGGCGCCACGATCGCGCCGAACGCGAGGGCTGCGGCGACCGTGATCGCCGGGACGACCATCCAGGCCACCGCGCCGACCACCGCGACCGTGAAGACGACGAGCCCGACCGACAGCAGGAGGATGCTGTCGCCGCGAGCGCGGACGTCGAGGACGGAGGTGCGGATCGCCGCCGCGTAGAGCAGCGGCGGCAGGATCCCGAACAGCACCACGTCCGGCTCGACCACCACCTCCGGGATCCCGGGCACGAAGGAGGCGAGAGCCCCGACGGCGACGAGCGCCACGGGAGCGGACCAGTTCACCCGCCCCGACAGCCCGGTGACCAGGACGGTCACCACCACGAACGAGACGATCCAGACGATCGCGACGACGGGCTCCTCCATCGCGTCACTCCTCCCGGGCGTCCGCGCGCCACGGCCCCATTGTGGCCGCCCGGAGAGCAGCCCGGACAGCCGCCGGGAGGGTGCGGCTAGCGGCCGGCCTCGTGGATGTCGCGCGCCTTGGTGACCTTCGCCGGGTCCACCGGGTTCATGCCGAGCACGATCTTGCCGCGCGAGTGCCGCTTCTCGAGGTCGTCGAAGGCGTCCTGCACCTGGTCGAAGGGGTAGAAGCCCGAGACGAGCACCCGCAGCTTCTGCTCGCCGACGAGGCCGACCAGCTCGCCGAGGATCTCGGTGTCGCGCTGGACGGTCTCGGCGTCGGGCCAGACGGCGCGCAGCTCGATCTCCTTGCGGTCGTCGCTGGAGTGGAAGCGGCCCGCCGCGATGCCGAGCTCGTCGGCGAGGGCGTCGTTCTCCCCGCCGAAGTTGTCGAGGAACACCGTGACCCCGCCGGGCGCCGCGGCCCGGATGCGGTCGGCGATCCCGTCGCCGTAGACCACCGGCTTCACGCCGATCTGGCGGAGGTAGTCGAAGTTGCGCTCGCCGCAGGTGCCGATCACCGTCGCGCCGCGGAGCTTCGCCAGCTGGATCTCGAGACTGCCGACTCCTCCGGCCGCCGCGGAGACGAGGACGGTGTCGTCGGGTCCCACATGCGTGGCCTCCAGCGCGCGCCACGCGGTCACTCCGGCGAGGAACAGCGCGCCGCCGACCTCCCAGCTCACGGAGGCGGGCTTGGCGACGAGGTTGCGGCGCGGCACCACGACGTGGGTCGCGTGGGAGCCGACGAGCGCGTGGCCGACCACGTCGCTGCGGAGCTTGATGTCGGTGACGCCCTCGCCGAGGGCGACGACGACGCCCGAGAAGTCGGTGCCCTGGCGCATCGGGAAGGCCGCGGAGTGGTCGGAGTCGAACTGGCCCTGCCGGATGAACGCCTCCATGTGGTTCACCCCGGCGGAGAGCACCTCGACCAGCACCTCGCCCGCCCCGGGCTTCGGCCGCTCGACCTCGACGATCTCGAGGACGTCCGCGTCGCCGAAACGGCTGTACTGGACGACGCGGGCGGCGGTGGGGCTCAGACGGGACATGCGCTCATCATCCGCCCCCGCCGCCCGAAGCCCCCGACCCCCGAACGGGGGCGTGCGACTCAGGAGGGGTCGCTCGGGCAGTACAGCTGTGTGCGCGGACCGGAGCGGTCGATGACGTGCTCGGACATCGGCCGACCGCAGAGCGGGCACGCCTGCCCCGCGGGCGCCTCCTGCTCGGGCTGGTCGTACGGGCCGAGCGGCGGCGGGCCGATCCAGGGGAACAGCCGCGCGTTGAAGCGCTGGTAGAGGGAGCCGGTCTTCTTCCGCGTCATATCCTTAGTGTACTAACCATCAGGGCACGATGAGAGGATGACGCCGTGGAAACCGACCCGCTCGCCCTCCAGAACCAGGTCTGCTTCTCCCTCGCCGTCGCGGCGCGCACCGTCATCGGGCTGTACCGCCCCGTGCTCGAACCGCTCGGACTCACGCACCCGCAGTACCTCGTGATGCTCGCGCTCTGGGAGCGCAGCCCCCGCTCGCTCGCCGACCTCGGCTCCGCCCTCCGCCTCGAGCCGGCCACGCTCAGCCCGCTCGTGAAGCGCCTGGAGGCGAGCGGCCACGTCACGCGGGCCCGGAGCAGCGACGACGAGCGCCGCCTCGACGTCGCGCTGACCCCCTCCGGAGCGGCCCTCCGCGAGCAGGCCCTGCAGGTTCCTCCGCAGATCGTGGAGCGGCTCGACGTCCCCCTCGAGGAGCTCATCGCGCTCCGCGACAGCCTCACCGGCCTGATCGGAGCCGCGACCCGCGACGGCCGCTGACCCCCCGCTCGGGGCGCCGGCCGCGAGCACGCCGGCCGCCGCTCCCCGCCGCACCGGGAAACTCCCGGTCACAGCGCGGGATCAGCCTCCGCTCGGCCCGCTCCCGGCCGTCTTGACTGCCCCCTCGTACGGAGTAGTGTCATCGCTCGTGACACACGAGGGCCCCCCGTCCGCCGCGGACGGATCGTCGGCCGACGCGACCGAGCTGCGCACCGCCAAGCACTTCTTCATCGGCGAGCCGCTCCCCAGCGACAAGCTCGAGGGACAGCTGCTGCAGAAGCGGCTCGCGCTCCCCATCTTCGCCAGCGACCCGCTCTCCTCCGTGGCCTACGCGCCGCAGGAGCTGCTGATGATCCTGCTGCTCGGCGGGCTCTCCTTCCTCACCTTCGCCCCCTGGGTGGCCGCATGCGTGGTCGTCCTCCTCGTCGTGGTGGTGCTGAGCTACCGCCAGCTGATCCGGGCCTACCCGTCCGGCGGCGGCGACTACGAGGTCGCCCGCACCAACCTGGGCGAGACGGCGGGCCTCACGGTCGCCGCCGCCCTCCTCGTGGACTACGTGCTCACCGTGGCCGTGTCGGTCGCCTCCGGAGTCGACAACATCATCTCCGCGGTGCCCGAGCTGGCGCCGCTGCGGGTCGAGCTGGCCATCCTCTTCGTCGTGCTGCTGGCGGCCGTGAACCTCCGCGGCGTCTCGGAGTCGAGCCGCGCCTTCGCCGTCCCGACGTACCTCTTCGTCGCGAGCGTCTTCGTCATGGTCGTCGTCGGCCTGGTCCGCACCGCCTTCGGCGACACCCCGGTCGCGGAGTCGGCGGGCTTCACCGTGCAGGGCGAGCAGCTCACGCAGGCGGCCGTCGTCCTCCTGCTGCTGCGCTCCTTCGCCAGCGGCTGCGCGGCGCTCACGGGCGTCGAGGCCATCTCGAACGGTGTGCCCGCGTTCCGCGCCCCGAAGGTCAAGAACGCCCAGCGCACCCTCGTCGCGATGGGAACGATCGCGATCGTGCTCTTCGTCGGCCTGACCGCCCTCGCCCTGCTCTCGAACGTGCACTACGCCGAGAACGCCTGCCACCTGGTGGGCTTCGCCGACTGCGCCACGACCCCGCAGCGCTCCGTGATCGCGCAGGTCGCCGCCGCCACGTTCGGCAACAACACGATCCTGTTCTTCATCATCCAGGCCGCGACGGCCGCCGTCCTGCTCCTCGCGGCGAACACCGCGTTCAACGGCTTCCCGCTGCTGGGCTCCGTGCTGGCCCGCGACGGCTACGCGCCCAAGTCGCTGAACACCCGCGGCGACCGCCTCATCTACTCCAACGGAGTGATCATCCTGGCGCTCGTCGCCGCGATCATCCTGCTCGTCTACCAGGCCTCGCTCACGAGCCTCGTGCAGCTGTACATCATCGGCGTCTTCGTCTCGTTCACGCTCGGGCAGTCGGGCATGGTCAAGCACTGGGTCCGGATGATCCGCAACGGCGAGGGCTCGCGCACCGTCTACACGAGCCTGGCCATCAACCTGTTCGGCGCGACGCTGACGTTCGCGGTGCTCGTCGTCGTCACGATCACGAAGTTCACCCACGGCGCCTGGCTCGTCTACCTGGTGATGCCGATCCTCGGCGTCCTGATGGCCGGCGTCTACCGCTACTACCGCGACGTCGAGAAGGAGATCGAGGTCGACCCGACCACGACCTTCGGCGCCAACGGCGACCACGCGATCGTGCTGGTGGGCCGGATGAACAAGCCCACGCTGAAGGCTCTCGACTACGCCATCGCGGCGCGGCACGAGACGCTGGAGGCGGTGCACTCCTCCATCGACGACGCGCAGACCGCGCAGCTGAAGGCCGACTGGGCGCAGATGGACATCGAGGTGCCGCTGCGCTGCGTGGCCTCTCCCTATCGCGACATCTCGTACCCGCTGATCAAGTACATCAAGGCCCACCGCCTCGAGCACGGCTCCGAGATCACCACCGTCTACATGCCGCAGTACATCGTCGGGCACTGGTGGGAGGCATTCCTCCACAACCACAAGTCGCGGCGGATCCGCCAGAAGCTCCTGCTGGTGCACGGAGTGACGGTGGCGCTGGTCCCGTGGCTGCTCGACTCGTCCGAGCTCATCTACGGGCGCCGCTCCCGGCCGATCCCCGGCCAGACGCGCCGCGGCGAGCCGGTGCGCCCGGTGACCCGCCGCCCGATCCCGCCCGCGTCCTCGCTCCCCCAGGGTGCCGCCGGCGAGGGCGCTCCGCGCATCCCGCAGCGCCCGGCCGCGCAGAACCGGCCGCGCTCGAAGCGGCGCTGAGGCGGCGGGAGCTCCGAGCCGGCGGGGGCCCGGAAACGGGTAGAGGGCCCGCGGCGTGTGCCGCGAGCCCCCGATTTCCCCTTAGTGCCTTCCCCCGAAGGCGGCCCGCCCCAACGGGCCGTGTCCGACGCTATCGGTGGGCTATGCACCGGCGCATCCTCCTCGCGACGGATGCCCGTGCTCCCTTGAGACGACAGGCTCGTCCTCCGTCGTCTCAGACGACGGCCCCGCGCACCCCTCGGCCGGTCAGCCACCAGACCGCCGCGACGGCGACCGCGGCCGCCGCGCCGCCTCCCACGAGCAGGATCGCCGCCCGCACCACGTGCGCCCGGTAGGCGGCGTCGAGCGGATCGATGCCCGCCCCCGCCAGCACGATCCCGGCGGGCACCACCGCGGCCGCGAGCACCACGGCCGCGGCCGCGATGCGCACCGGCTGCCGGCCGTCGGAGCGGAGCTTCCGGGGACGGCGACCGACGTACCAGACCACCGCGCCGATCCCGAGCCCGAGCAGCCCGAGCACGCCGCTCGCGTACTGCGCCCATCGGAAGCCGGGGAAGGGCCCGAGCTCCTTCTGCAGCAGCGGGATCGCCGAGACGAAGAGGCCGCCCCGGTGGGTGAAGCCGTCCCACATCACGTGGCTGGCGGCTCCGATCGCGATGCCGGCGGCCGCGAAGACGAGCACGCGGATCCGTGCGGCGGCCCCGCGGGGCGGCGAGCGCCGGGGACGCAGGCGCGAGCGGACCAGCGCGGGCGCGAGGTCGCGCCAGGCCGGAGCGACGACCGCGCTCCACAGCGCGAGGCCGAGCATTCCGAGCAGCAGGTCGACGGTGACGACGCCGAGGAGGGAGTGGGTGGACTCGCGGGCGACGGCGATCGGGAGGTACATGCCGATGTCCGGGACCATCGCGCCGATGGCCACGGCCGCGGCGGGGATCCGGCCGTTCGAGAACGCGAGCGCGACGACGGCGTGGCTCGGCGTGAAGGGCATGACACGCACGCTATCCCGGCAACGCGACCGGCGAGTGTCCGCGTCGCGAAGCGCGCGTCACCGATCGCGGTCCGGCTCCTGCGCTCCGCTCCGGCTCGTCGGCCTCCCGGGGCCGGCGGTCAGCCCGAGGAACGTGATCCCCAGGACGAGGAACACCGGCCAGACCGGATTCCCGAGGACCGCGAAGACCGCTCCCGCCGCGAGGAACAGCGGACCCGTGACCGCGTTCCAGCGCCGGGACGCCTCCTCCGACGACATCCGACCCGAACCCTTCCCGTCTTGTGCGCGCGCCATCCCTCCACGCTAGATCGCCTCCGCGGGGCCCGCCTCCCCCGTCCGGCGGAGCCGCGCGCTCGGGGAGCTCCGAGCGCGGCGACCGTAGAATCGTCCGGAAGTCCGGCCCTCCGGGCCCAGCGGCGACGGATCGGAGCGGGTGTGCGGAAGGCGTTCGCGATCCTCCGCCTGGCCCTCGCCGGGCTGGGCGCGGTCGGACTCGTCGGCGACTTCTTCTACACCCTGGGCTTCCGCGCGTTCCAGATCGACAACTTCTTCGCCTACTTCACGACGCAGTCGAACATGGCCGGGGTCGTGGTGCTGGGCCTGTCCGGCCTGGTCGCCCTCGCGCGCGAGCGGGAGCCGCGCTGGCTCAGCACGGTGCGGGCGCTCGTGCTCACCTACATGGTCGTGTCGGGGATCGTCTTCGGGCTGATCGCGGTCGAGGCCAACAACCGCGGCGTGCGGGTCGACGTGCCCTGGTCGAGCGCGCTCCTGCACTTCGTGATCCCGACGCTCGCGATCCTCGACTGGATCCTCGGACCCGGCCGCCGCCCGGTCGCCTGGCGCGGGGCGCTGACCGTGCTCGGCTTCCCGATCGTCTGGGGCGTCATCACCCTGGTCCGCGGGGCCCTCATCGGCTGGTACCCGTACTTCTTCCTCGACCCCGGCCAGGTCGACGGACCCGTGATGTTCGTGCTCTACGACGTGATCGTGCTGAGCCTGATCTCCGGCATCGCCGCGTTCGTCCTCGCGCTCAGCCGGGTGCGGCCGCTCGGGGCGGCGCATGCGTCGGAGTGGCGGGGGCCGCTGGCGCGGCTCCGCGAGCTCGTCAGCCGGGGACGACGGCGAACGGCTCGAGCGCCGTCTGCGCGAGGGTGACCAGCTCGTCGTCGCTGAGATCCTGCAGCGAGAGGGCCTGATCCGCTCCGACCAGCCCGACGAGCACCGCCTCGCCGGTCGACGGCTGGAGGTTGAGCCACTCGGTGATGCCCGCCTCGGAGCCGACGAGCGACCAGCGCGCGGGGGCGTCGGCCTCCCAGAACGCCTCGTCGAAGCGCAGCCACAGCGTCTCGACGACACCGGAGCCGAGGGCCGCGACGGCCGCGCGCTGCGCGAACGGGAGCGGCGGGTCGAAGGCGATCGCGTCCGTCTGGAGCACCCCGATCGGCACGGTGACCAGCACCCGGTCGGCTGTGAACGACTCGCCGGTGCCCAGGCGGATGCTGACCCCGGTGTCCGTGTAGCCGATCCCGCTCACCACGGCGCGAAGCGAGACCTCGACGTCGGCGAGCAAGGTGTCGACCAGGGGCGCGAGCCCGTCGGTCAGCAGCGCGTCGCCGGAGTCGTCGCTCAGCTCCTCCGCGGTCGTGGCGGCGGAGGCGTCGCCCAGTCCATACCAGGAGGAGAGCTCCTCGGGAGCGGCGCCGGTGCGCAGCGCGGTCGTCCCGGCGAGGTGCGCCGCCACGCGGGCGGCGTCGCCGTCGCCGGAGCCCGGCTCGGCCTCGGCGGGATCGGGCGCTCCGGAGCCGGCGAACGACTCGGCGAGCGCCAGATCCTCCGGCTGCTCCGCTCCCCACTCGAGAGCACGGGTCAGGGCGTCGGCACCCGTGGTGCCGGTGTCGAGAGCCGCGCCGTCGGCGTCGCTCGAGCGGACGTCGGCGAGGTCGACCGCGGTCGTGACCACGCCCGCGTCCGCGATGCTCTCGCGCAGGGCGGCTCCCGCGCCGGTGAGGGCCCAGGCTCCGGTCTCGACGGCGATCGGCCAGCCGTCCGGAGTCGCGGTGGCGATGCGGCCGCCGGTGCGCTCGCGCGCCTCGACCACGGTGACGTCGAAGCCCGCGTCGGACAGGCGCCGCGCGGCGACCGCTCCGGCGAGACCGGCCCCGATGATCGCGATCCGCTCGCCCTCGTCGGCGACGGCGCTGATCTCGGCGGCCGCGCGGACCCCGGAGCTCCAAGCGCCCTGGAGCGTGCCGGGCGCCTCCGTGTCGGTGGCCTCGCCCGCGAGGAAGACGCGGTCGAGGACCGCGGTGCCCAGGTCGGTGCGGTGCTGCGGCGTCGCGCCGACGGGCAGGTAGGAGACGGAGCCGAGCGCGTACGGATCCTCGGCCCAGGCGGAGCGCACGAAGGCGGCCGGCGCGGGGACGGCGGTGGTGCTCGGCGTGGGCACGGGGGCCTTCGTGACCGAGCGGGTCGGCGTCGGACGCGACGGCGTGCAGCCCGCGAGGGCCAGGAGCCCGACTCCCGTGGCGGCTCCCGAGAGGAAGAGGCGGCGTCCGATCGTCATCCCGGACATCCTACGTTCTCGGCGTTCGGCCGGGCGGCGCGGTGCTGACCCCACCCGGGCACGCGGCCCACTTCGAGGTGCTGGGTGACGGCGGGACGGCGAGCGGATAGCGTCGGGGCAGCGCGGTCCGGACCGCGGCGACGGGGGACGCGGCATGGACACGACTCGGACGCGGACCGCGACGACGACGGCCGGTGCCCCTCCCCGCAGTCACCTCCACGCGGTGCTGCTCGGCGCACTGGGGATGATCGTGGCCCCGCTGCTCATCGTCCTCGCGACCACAGCCCGGTCCTCCCCCGGACCGGAGGAGTACGTCCGCATGGCGCTCGGCTCGGTGGTCGCGGCGTGCGTCTCGGTGGTCGGCGCCTGGTGGCTCGCCTTCGAGCGGCGCAGCGCCGGGGCACCCGGTCGCACCTGGTTCTGGGGCGTCGCCTGCCTCGTCACGGTCAGCGCGGTCTCGACCGTCGGAGCCGCCGCCGACCGCCTCACCGGCCTGATCGCGGGCTGAGCGGGTGGACGTCCTGGCGCGGTCACCGCGCTCGCCTCACTCCTCGGCGACCGCCCCGATGGTCCCGAATCCCTCCTCGAGCGAGCGGCAGCAGCATCGGCGCCGGTGATCGCCCCGACGAGACGACCGAGCGGCTCCGGCTGTTCCGTCCCGCCGACAGCGATCTGGACGAGCTGTGGCGGCTGTACTCCGACGAGCGGATCGCGGCGGGCGACCCCCTCCTCCGGCACGACTCCGTCGAGCAGACCCGGGCGGTGCTCGCCCGCCGGACGGCGCAGTGGGCACGGGACGACCTCAGCAGCTGGGTCGTCCGGCTGCGGAGTCCCGAGGGCGGCGCGATCGGGATCGGCGGATGCACCCTCCTCGCCGAAACGGCCTGGAACGTCGCGTTCACCGTCCATCCGGACCACTGGGGCAGGGGGTACGCCCAGGAGGTCGCCTCCGCTGGCATCGCGCGGGCGCGGCGGCTCCGACCCGAGCTCCCCGTGACCGCGGTCGTCGCGGAACGGAACGAGCGATCGCACCGCACGGTCGCTCGACTCGGTCTCGACCGGAGGTGGGCGGGCCCCGACGCGCACAGCCCCGACCCCGCGGCTCGCATCGTGCTCTACTCCGACCGCCTCCTCTCCGAGGACGAGATCGGCCGCCTCACGAGCTGAGGGGCGCCGCGTGGCGCGGATTTCCGCCGGCAGCAGCGGAGCCGAGACGCCTGCGCGAGACCGGGACGTCACGTTCCGGTGCGCCTCCTGGCCATCCTTCTTCCCGGCGGCGGCCGGCGCTGCGCGCGAGTGGGTGGCGGCGCAGAACTCGCGCCGACCCCTCTGGCGATCGCGCTCAGCGGCCGGCCGCGAGTCGAGGCAGGAAGGGCGCGGAGGTACTCGCCGGACGGAGCATTCGAAGCCCGTCACCGAGAGGGGCGTTAGCGTCGTCGGATGGCGAGCATCACGTACCCCGCACCCCTCCGCGCCGGAGGCCGGGTGGAGGTGCCCGCGCCCTCGATGGGAGTCCCCGAGCACCTGCACGACCGGCTGCAGGACGCCGCGCGCCGACTCGGCTCGGCGGGCTACGACGTCCGGATCCGGCCGCACGCCCTCCTCGGCGGACTCGCTCCGGCGTCCGCCGCGGATCGGGCGGCCGACATGCACGACGCCTTCCGGAGCGGGGACGCGGTCCTTCCTCCGTGGGGCGGCGAGCTCGCCGTCGAGCTGCTGGAGAGGCTCGACTGGCACGCCCTCGCGGAGGCCCGGCCCTGGTTCGTCGGCTGGTCGGACGTCTCGACGCTGCTCCTGCCCCTGACGACGACGACCGGGCTCGCGACGATCCACGGCGCCAACCTGATGGACGAGCCGTGGGAGCTGCCGGTCGGGATCCACCGCTGGACGGAGGTCGCCGGCCTCGAGCCCGGAGCCGCGTTCACGCAGCACGCCGCGCCGCGACGCCGGAGCCGTCCGTGGGGTGCGTGGGCGGACGAGCCGCTCGACCGCGATCGGGCCTACGAGGAGCCGACCCGCTGGCGCTCGCTCGACGGGTCAGCGGACGCGGCGATGTCCGGCCGCTTGATCGGCGGATGCCTCGAGACGGTGTCCCTGCTCGCGGGCACGCCCTACGGCGACGTGCCGGGCTTCGCTCGCCGCTACGCGCCGGAGGGCACCGTCGTCTACCTGGAGGCGGCCGGGTCCGACTCCGTCTCGGTGCTCCGGATGCTCACCTCCCTCCGGCTCGCGGGGTGGTTCGAGCAGGCGACCGGCGTCCTGATCGGCCGGACCGAGGGCGCGTCCCTGCCCGAGCTGAGCCAGGAGGACGCGGTGCAGCGCGCTCTCGGCGATCTCGGCGTGCCGGTGATCCTCGACGTCGACACCGGGCACCAGCCGCCGCAGATGCCCCTGGTCAACGGCGCGCTCGCCGAGATCGCGCTGAGCGGGCCGACGGCCTCGATCACGCAGCGGCTCGTGCCCTGACGGCGCGTGCGGAGAGATCCCGTCGAGCAGTGCCACCGCCTCGCGGCTCGGTCGTTGCCGCTCCCGGCCCTCCTCCGCCCGCCGAGCGCAAGGCCGAGCGGCGGGGAGGCGCCGAGTGGTAGACCTGGGGGCATGAGCAACGACATCCGCGCACTCGCCGAGGGCGAGAGCTACCTCGCCTTCTTCCAGGGCGGGCCGTTCGACGGCCAGACCGAGAACCGCGTCAGCACCGAGGGGGGCTACGAGAAGGAGGTCGACGTCTACGCCGCCGTCGACGGCCAGGAGACGCACCTCGTGTACAACGCCGTCTCCGCGAAGGAGGTCGGCGAGGCGGTCCACGTGACCTACTCGATCGACACTCCCGACTCCGACCCGATCGAGGACCCGGAGGACCGTGGCGGCGGATTCCAGTAGTCCGCACCACCCTTCGGATGCCGCTCCGGCGTCGCGCTCAGCGCGGCCGGGGCGGCATCGGCATGTGAGGACGCGCCACTCCGGAGACCACGCCTCCCGCCGCTCCTAGGATGATGGTTCCTCACTGTCTCGGCCGATTCAGGTCCGCGTTCCTCGGGAGCCGCCGTGTCCGATCCGCTGATCCGCCCGATGCCCCTCCGCGGCGACTCCGCCCGGCACTGGCTGCGGGCCCGCCACGCCGAGGCCGGGCCCGACCCCGCGTTCGCCGTCACCGGGCAGGAGGCGGCCGCCGAGGGCGTGCTCCTCCGGCGGATCTGGCACACGGCCGGCACGATCGACTTCCGCCCGAGCCCCCGCGCCGACCCGGGGTCGGTGGTGCTCCTGCTCCCGCTCGAGGGCGCGTTCACCGTCGCCAGTCGGGAGGAGCGCGAGTTCGTCGGCCGCGGCACCCTCGCGGTGCTGCCCGCCCGATCGGGAGCGACGATCAGCACGAGCGCTCCCAGCTCCCGGCTCGTCCTGGTCGTGCGGCCCTCGGGCGACGCGGATCCGCCCGCCGGCCTCACCGTGGTCTCCTCCCCCGCGGCACCGGTGCTGGTCGCGGCCGCGAACGCGGTGCTCGACGCCGGGCTGCCCATGAGCCCCGGGCTGCACACCGCGCTGCGGGGCCTCGCCGCGGCCGTCGTCGCGGAGTGACGGGAGCTGTCAACCCTCCCCGCCCCGGCCATCCGCTCGCAGGGACGTCCTCGAACATCGAGTGACGCCGATCGTCGGCGCCGGAAGGAGCACTCGCCATGGCCGAGATCACCGCCCACCACGGACTCTTCAAGGACACGGACCTGCACGTCGACGACACCGGCGGATCGGGCCGCCCCGTGGTCCTCATCCACGGCTGGCCCCTCTCGGGCGAGTCGTGGAAGGAGCAGGTCCCCGCGTTCGCCGAGGCCGGCTACCGCGTCGTCACCTACGACCGCCGCGGCTTCGGGCGCAGCGACAAGCCGCTCACCGGCTACAGCTACGACACGCTCACCGAGGACCTGCACACCCTCCTCACCGAGCTCGACCTGCAGGACGTCACCCTGGTCGGCTTCTCGATGGGCGGCGGCGAGGTCGCCCGCTACTTCACGAAGTACGGCGCCGATCGCCTGCACAGCGTCGTCTTCGCCTCGGCCGTCCCGCCGTACCTGATGAAGACGGACGACAACCCGGACGGCCCGCTCGAGAAGGCGCAGGCCGCGCAGATGACCGCGGGCCTCACGAAGAGCGAGGACGACTTCTACGACCAGTTCACCACCGACTTCTTCTCGGTCGACGGCGTGCTGAAGGTGACGGAGGAGCAGCGCCAGGAGGCGATCGCTCTGGCGAAGCAGTCGGCCAAGCACGCGGCCCTCGCCTGCATGACGGCGTTCGCGACCACCGACTTCCGCGAGGACCTGCCCAACGTGTCGGTGCCCGCGCTCGTCATCCACGGCGACGGCGACGGCACGGTTCCGTTCGAGGGCTCCGGCGCCCGCACCCACGCGGCGATCCCCGGCTCCGAGCTGCACGTCGTCCACGGCGCCCCGCACGGAGTGACCGTGAGCCACCCGGAGGAGTGGAACCGCGCCGTCCTGGAGTTCCTCGCGAAGTAGCGGCGGCACTCCCGCATGCTGGTCGAGCAGCCCCGCAGGGGCGTATCGAGGCCCGTCGCACGGACACGGATCTCGATACGCGCCCTGTGCGCTGCTCGATCAGCAGGAACCGGTCACCCACGCGCGATGCTCGCTCAGCAGGAGCCGGAGCCCCCGCGTCAGCCCTTCTCCGCGCCCTCGGTCGTGTTCATGATCCGCCGCTGGAAGACGAAGAACAGCACGGCCACCGGGATCGACATCAGCACCGCGGCCGCGAGCTGCAGCGGGTACTGGTTGCCGGCGCCCAGCTGCTGCCCGCTCTGGAGGCGGCGCTGCGCTGGCTCCGCGACGACGGCGACTCCGACGGCGACGGGTTCCTCGAGTACGTCGACACCACGGGGCACGGCCTCGCCAACCAGGGCTGGAAGGACTCGGGCGACTCGATCCAGTGGCGCGACGGCACGCTCGCGGAGGGTCCGATCGCGCTCTGCGAGGTGCAGGCCTACGCCCACGAGGCCATGGTCGGCGGAGCGGCGCTGCTCGAGCACCTCGGCCGTGACGGCTCGGAGTGGCGCGAGGCGGCGTCGACGCTGAAGGCGCGCTTCGCGGAGGCGTTCTGGATCGACGACGCCGACGGCGGCTACCCGGCGATCGCGCTCGACGCGGCCGGGCGCCCGGTCGACACGATCACCAGCAACCTCGGCCACCTCCTCGGCACCGGCATCCTCTCCCCCGAGCACGCCGCCCGGGTCGCCGAGCTGCTGGTCTCCCCCGGGCTCGACTCGGGCTTCGGCCTGCGCACCCTGGACACCGGCTCGGGCGGCTACTGGCCGCTGTCGTACCACGGCGGCTCCGTCTGGGCCCACGACACCGCGATCGCCGTCACCGGGCTCGCCCGGGAGGGCTTCGGGGCGGAGGCGACGACCCTCTCGCGCGGACTGATCGCCGCGGCCGAGGGCTTCGGCTACCGGATGCCCGAGCTGCACTCGGGCGACCCCGCCGCCGAGGTGCACGCGCCGGTGCCGTACCCGGCGGCCTGCCGACCGCAGGCCTGGTCGGCGGCCGCCTCCGTCGCCGTGCTGTCGGCGGCGCTGGGGCTCGCTCCCGGAGGCGACACCCTGGTCGTCGCGCCGCTCTCGCCCGCGCTCGCCGGGCGGATCCGCGTGGACGGGATCCGCTACCGCGGCTCCGTCGTGCCGGTGGACTGGGACGGCAGGATCTGAGGCGCCGCGCCGCTCAGGGCAGACCGGCTCAGGGCCTGCGCGCTCAGGGCAGGCGCGCCACGACCGCGCGCGCGATGCGCCGGCCCGAGCGGTTCGCCCCGATGGTCGAGGCCGTCGGGCCGTAGCCGGCGAAGAAGAGGCGCGGATCCGTCAGCGAGGCTCCGTCGGCGACCGCGATGCCGCCCTCGCGCTCGCGCAGCCCGAGCGGAGCGAGGTGGCGCAGCTCCGGCCGGAAGCCCGTCGCCCAGATGATCGCGTCGGCGCGCGTGAAGGAGCCGTCCGGCCAGCGCACGCCCTCCTCCTCGATCGACGAGAACATCCCCCGCTCGTGCAGGAGCCCGCGCTCGATCCCGGCGACCACCCGGCGGGTGCGCTGCACGCCCGTGCCGCCGACGATGCTCGGGAGGGGCAGCCCGGCGCGGGCGGCGCGGTCCTGCTCGGCCACCGCCTCCACCGCCGACTCCATCGCCAGCTGCTCGCCGTCGTGGTAGACCACCGGTCGCCGCGTCGCCCACGTCAGCGAGCGCGCCACCCGCTCGAGCTCCAGCAGGAAGCCGATCGCCGAGGTGCCGCCGCCGACCACGAGCACCTGCTTCCCGGCGAAGTCCTCGGCGCGGACGTACTCGGTCGGGTCGATCTGCACGCCGCGGAAGCGGTCGCGCCCGGGGTAGTGCGGGACGAAGGGCGATCCCCAGGTGCCGGTCGCGTTGACGAGCAGGCTCGCGCGCTCGACCGCGCGGTCGGACTCGACGACGAGCGGCGACCCCGTGTCGTGCGGCGTCGCACTCGTGACGCGCCGCACCGACTCCGGACGGCGGATCTCGAGACCGAGCTCCTCCTCGTAGCGCCCGTAGTACTCGCGGACCACGTCCCGTGCCGGTCGCCGGTGATCGGCCGTGCGGAACGAGAGCCCCATCCGCTCCATGCCCGGGAGATCGTGCACGCGGTGCGCCGAGCCGAGCCGCAGGGCCTCCCAGCGGAACTGCCAGGCCCCGCCGGGCTCCGGACCGCGGTCGAGGACCACCAGGTCGCGCCCGGGGACGAGGCCGAGACGGCGCAGGTAGTAGGCCACGGACAGACCCGCCTGACCCGCGCCGATCACCACGACGGGACGCGGTGGGGCGACGCTGTCCACGGTGCTCCTGACGCGGTCGAGGATGGGCGGCCGTCCGGCAGATCGAGGCCCGGGGTGGCGTGTCCCCCGTCTGCTAAACTACCGCGTAGATTTCAACTTTCCCTGTCTGCTCTTTTCCCCAGCCGGCTCACTGCCCGTCTGGCCTGTCATCGTGAGGGGGTCACCCATGGGGCGCGGCCGTCAGAAGGCGAAGAACACCAAGATCGCCCGTGAGCTGAAGTCGTTCAGCCCGGCGGTCGATTACAGCGCGCTCGAGCGCGAGCTCAGCCACCCGGACGAGCCGGACTACTCGAAGTGGATCGACGCCGAGGACGACGGCGACGACACGGACCTCGTCGAGGAGCCGCACCAGAAGCGTGCGTGACTCCTCCCGTGAATCGGGGCCGCTCCCTCGGGGCGGCCCCGTTTCGCGTGCGGACGGGGATCCGGCGGGTGAGGGACCCGACCTGGAGCGCGGGTCGCTCGGCTGAGCACGTTCTCCCGCTTTCCGCCACTGAGTGCAGAATGTCGGTGCCCCCTGGGACACTGACCGGATGAGCACTTCCCCGTCCGCACGGCTGCCCGTGTGGCAGTCGGAGCGTCGCGGGAACGACCTCGACGAGGCGCGCGACTTCTACGCCGGCTCGTACAACGGCTCCGGCTTCCGGGCCGAACGCTCGGTCGTGCCGTTCGCGTTCCGCTACACGACGACCGGGCCCGGGCCCGTCAGCCTCCACTCCGCCTCCTTCCTGGGCCGGGTGCGCGGCACGGTGGCCCCGAGCGACGTCTACGTCGCCCTCTGGCTGACCGCCGGGCGCGCCTCCCTCGATCTGGGGCGCGACGAGCACCGCCTCGTCGTCGGCCGCCCGGCCATGTTCCCGAGCGGCCGGCCCTTCGGCTTCGAGGCCCTCGAGTACCGCGACGCGCTCGTGCACTTCGAGGCCGCCCACCTCGAGGCGATCGCCGCGGAGCTGCACGGCACCGAGCCCGGCCCGCTGCGGTTCGCCCCTGTGGCGCGCGACACGACCGCCTGGTGGGCGGCGATCCGGCTCCTGCGCGACACCCTCGCCTCCGCGCACGCGCCCACCGTGCTGCAGCGCGACGGCGTCGCCCGCATCGCCGCGCTCGCCGCCCTGCAGACCTTCGCCCACCGCATCGCCCCGCTGCCGGCCGTGCCGCCCTCGGTCAGCGCGCGGCGCCTCCGACGGGCCGTGGAGTTCGTGCAGGCCAACGCCGATCTGCCCCTCGGAGTGGCCGACATCGCCGACGCGGCCGGGCTCACGGTCCGCGGCGTGCAGCTGGCGTTCCAGCGCGCCTTCGGCGAGACCCCGCGGCACTACCTGCGCGACGTCCGCCTCGAGCGCGCGCACGAGGAGCTCTCGGCCGGATCGATCGGCTCGCTGGTGGTCGGCGACGTCGCCGCACGCTGGGGGTTCATCAGCGGCGGCCGCTTCGCCCAGCACTACGCGACGCGGTTCGGCGAGCTCCCGAGCGAGACCCTCCGCCGCTAGTCCCGCCGATCCCCGACGGCGGTTCCGCCGAGGGGCGTTCGGGCGTACTGTCCGAGGACCGCCCGCTGCCCCGCGGGCCCGCGTCGATGGAGTCGCGAATGTTCGAACCCGGAGGATCCGCGCGGCCTGTCGCGCGGGTCGGCTACGTCACCGCCGCCCTGCTGGTCGGCGCGATCCTGGTGGGCGGCGCGGTCGGCGCCGCCGTCGCCCTGGTCCTCTACCTGCCCGGCGTCCTCGCCGCCGACGGCCCGCCCGGGCTGGTGAGCTTCGGCCTGCTCATGGGAGCGGCCTCCGGCGCGGGCATCGGAGTCGTCGGAGGCGCGGGAGCGGTCGCCGGCATGGTCGCGGTGCGCGTCGCGAGCCGCCGCGACGGCCCGTTCGTGCTCTGCACCAGCGCGGGCGCCGGTCTCGGCGTGCTGGTCGCCTCCGCGAACCTGCTCGTCAGCCGCGACGCCCCGACCTGGGCGACCGCCCTGCTCGCCACCGCGGCCGCCTGCGCCCTCTGCGCGGCGGGCTCGTGGCTGCTGACCCGGCACGAGCACTCCTGGGAGCGCGCGCACGCCGCACCGCGCTGATCCGCGGCGCCTCCGGGGATCAGCCCGCGTAGGACCCGACCAGGCGGACCGCTCCGCCGTCGACGCCCTTCGCGCCCTGCTCGAAGCCCTCGAACCCGCGCGCGGCGGTCGAGACGCGGCCCGCGACCCACGACGGGACGCCCGAGCGCTCGAGGCGCGCGATCACGCCGTCGGCCGCCTCCGCCGCGACCACGGCGAACATGCCGATGCCGAGGTTCCAGGTGCCCTCGGTGCTCTCGAGCGTCGCGCCGGACATCGCGGCGAGCGCGCGGAACACGTCGGACGGGCTCCAGCTCGCCCGCTCGACCTCGACCCAGGAGCCGCGCGGCAGCACCCGCGCGAGGTTCGCCGCGATCCCGCCGCCGGTGACGTGGCTGATGGAGTGGACGGCCGGGCCGAGCTCGACGTCGTCGAGCAGGTCGAGGAGGGGCCGGGTGTAGAGGCGGGTCGGCTCCAGCAGCACCTCGCCGACCACGCCGCCCAGCTCCTCGGAGCGGTCGGTGAAGCCGATGCCGCGCTCGGCGAGGATGTGGCGCACGAGCGAGTAGCCGTTCGAGTGCAGTCCGGAGGAGGCCATCGCCACCACGACGTCGCCGTCGCGCACGCGGTCGGCGCCGCGCACCTGGTCGGCCTCGATCGCGCCGACCGCCGCGCCCGCCACGTCGTAGTCGTCGGGTCCGAGCAGGCCCGGGTGCTCGGCCGTCTCGCCGCCGACGAGCGCGGTGCCCGTCTCGGAGCAGGCGCGCGCGATGCCGGCGACGATGTCGGCGATGCGGGCCGGGACCACCTTGCCGCACGCGATGTAGTCGGTCATGAAGAACGGGCGGGCGCCGACCACGACGATGTCGTCGACGACCATGCCGACGAGGTCCTGCCCGATGGTGTCGTGCTTGTCGATCGCCTGGGCGAGCGCGACCTTGGTGCCGACGCCGTCGGTCGAGGTCGCAAGGAGGGGGGCACGGAAGTCGCGGAGGAAGGAGACGTCGTACAGGCCCGCGAAGCCGCCGACCCCGCCGAGGACCCGGCTGTCGTGCGTCGCCGACACCGCCGACTTCATCAGCTCGACGGCGAGGTCCCCCGCCGCCGTGTCGACTCCTGCGCGGGCGTAGCTGCTCGTCTCATCACTCACGCGACGACCCTACCGACTGCCCTCTCCCGCCGCGGCGCGGATCCGGGTCCGCCGCACCGGCGGCTCCCGCTCCGCGCCCGCGGTCACGCGTCCCAGGCCACGTAGTGCAGCTCGGCGCGGTCGCGGCTGCGGTGGAGGTCGAGGTAGGACCGGGCGATGACCTCGGCCGCCGCGTCCGGGTGGCCGCCGTCGATGAGTGCGGTGATCGCCACGTGGGCGGCGTAGACGCCCCGGGGCTCGAGCGCGGAGTGGAGGTTGAGGACCCAGTTCCGCAGGCCCGCGGCGGCGATGTTGATGTTCGCCAGCGCCGCGTGCGGGGAGACGGAGCCGCCGCCGGTGGTGACGAGGATCGTCCCGCTGCCGGCGGCGATCATGTCCGGAACCACCTCGCCGACGGCGCGGAGCGCGCCGCCGAGGTAGAAGTCGATCTGCGGCTGTAGGTTCTCGGGCGTGACGTCCAGGACGCCGACCGGGGTGAGAGCGGAGTCGGCGGGGGAGAACTCGAGGACGTCGATCGGACCGAGGTCGGCACGGATCGCCCGCAGCGCGGCGGTCAGGGTCTCGGGCTGCGCGATGTCGGCGGCGAACCCCGTCGCCTCGATGCCCTCTTCGGCGAGGCGGGCGGCCAGGCCGTCCAGCTTCTCCTGGTTCCGCGAGACGAGGGCGACGGTGAAGCCGGCCCGGCCGAAGACGCGGGCGATCTCGAGGCCGAGGCCGGGGCCCGCGCCGATGACGGTGAGAAGGGGCATGGGAGGTCCTGTCGTCGTGCGCCCCGGGGCGCGATGAGCGGGGCTGCTAAGTTGAGGTCAGCCTCAACACTCATCGGACCATAACTTGAGTGGCACCTCAAGATCATCGGGAGGATCGCATGGACGAGCAGAAGGTCCTGCGCCGGGACGCGCAGCGGAACGTCGAGAAGCTGCACGCCGCCGCCCTCGAGGTCTTCGGCTCCCGCGGCCTGGCCGCCCCCCTCGAGGACATCGCCCGTCACGCCGGCGTGAGCATCGGCACCCTCTACAACCGCGTCGGCTCCCGTGAGGAGCTCATCGACGCCGTCATCCCGGCCGTCGCCGGCGAGAAGCTGAAGGGCCTGACCGAGCGCGCTCTCGCCGAGCGGTCCTCCCGCGGACGCCTGGAGCGCTTCGTCTCCGGGATGATCGACCTCCAGCTGGAGGACCCCGCCCTCAACGACGCGATGCTGCTCCGCTTCCCCGACGCGGTCGCCCTCATCGAGGCCTGCGACCGCTCGATCGAGCTCGGCCGGGATCTCGTCGAGGCCGCCCACCGCGACGGATCCCTCTCCCCCGACTTCACCCACGACGACCTGATGGCCCTGCTCTGGATGGCGGGCACGACCAGCCGCGAGTCCGCGGCTCCGCAGGGCTGGCGCCGCGTCCTGGACCGCAGCCTCGCCGGCGCCTGGACGGCTCCGAGCAGCTGAGCGGCCGCGCGGCTCCCCGACCGCCCGCCCGGCCGATCCGCCGGTCGACGCCGCCCTGAGTACCCCCACGACCACGGATCCGCCCACGGCGAACCATTAGGGGATGAGTCCCCCGCGTGCCAGGATGGACCGTCAAACCCCCCTGCTATCCCCTTGGGAGCCCCTCCGGCATGTGCGGAATCGTTGGGATCGTGTCCTCCGGACCGGTCAACCAGTCCATCTACGACAGCCTCTCCCTCCTGCAGCACCGCGGCCAGGACTCGACCGGCATCGCGACCGCCGACGGCAGCACCCTGCACATCAAGAAGGCCGCGGGACAGGTCCGCGAGGCGTTCCGCACCCGCGACATGCGCTCGCTGCTCGGATCCATGGGCCTCGGCCACGTGCGCTACGCGACGAAGGGCAACGCCGAGCGCGAGGAGGAGGCCCAGCCGTTCTACGTGAACGCGCCGTACGGCATCATCCTCGTCCACAACGGCAACCTCACGAACACGCGCGAGCTCACCGAGGAGCTCTTCCGCATCGACCGCCGCCACCTCAACACCACCTCCGACACGGAGCTGCTGGTCAACGTGCTGGCGAACGAGCTGCAGGCCTCGATGTCGGGCCGCGACCTCGACGCCGACGAGGTGTTCGACGCCGTCGCCCGCGTGCACGAGCGCGTCGAGGGCTCCTACGCCACCATCGCGCTGATCGCCGGCGTCGGGCTGCTGGCGTTCCGCGACCCCTTCGGGATCCGCCCGCTCATCGTCGGCCGCCGCAGCAGCACCGGGGCGCCGGACGACTGGGTCGTCGCCTCCGAGTCGCTCGTGCTCGAGGCGCAGGGCTTCGAGATCGTCCGCGACGTCGCTCCCGGCGAGGCGGTCTTCATCACCCCCGACGGCCGGATGGCCAGCCGCCAGTGCGCGAAGGATCCCCGACTCATCCCGTGCTCGTTCGAGTACGTCTACCTCGCCCGCCCCGACTCCGTGATGTCGGGCATCTCGGTCTACGAGGCGCGCCTGCGCCTGGGCGACCGCCTCGCCGACACCATCGCGCAGTACACCCCGGGCGGAGCGATCGACGTCGTCATGCCGATCCCCGACTCCTCCCGCCCCGCCGCGATGCAGGTCGCGCAGAAGCTCGGGATCGAGTACCGCGAGGGCTTCTACAAGAACCGCTACGTCGGCCGGACGTTCATCATGCCCGGGCAGGCGGTCCGCAAGAAGTCGGTGCGTCAGAAGCTCAACGCGATGTCGAGCGAGTTCAAGGGCAAGAACGTCCTGATCGTCGACGACTCGATCGTCCGCGGCACCACCTCCAAGGAGATCGTCGACATGGCCCGCGCGGCCGGCGCGAACACGGTCACCTTCGCGTCCGCCGCGCCTCCCGTGCGCTACCCGCACGTGTACGGGATCAACATGCCCTCGCGCCAGGAGCTCGTGGCCCACAACCGCCGGATCCCCGAGATCTCGGAGGCGATCGGCGCCGACCAGCTGATCTACCAGGAGGTCGCCGACATGAAGGCGGCGATCCTCGAGGGCTCGGACGTCACCGACCTCGAGACCAGCTGCTTCACCGGCGAGTACGTCACGGGCACCGTCACCCCGGAGTACCTCGACTGGGTGGAGCGCACTCAGCTGAGCTGAGCTCTGCACAGCGCCGGGCGCGGCGCAACGGGTGCCGCGGATCCGTGCGCCGCTCCATGATCGGAGGGTGCGCGGCCCCGCGCGCATGCACCCGAGGAGTCCCCCGTGATCTACCGAATCCTTCCGTTCCTGCTCACCTTCGTGGCCAAGAAGATCTCGAAGTCGCAGAAGGCCAAGCGCGCCGCCGCCAAGCGCCCGACGTCCAGCGCGAGCAGCAGCCGCCGCTCCTCGTCGCGCCGGGGACGCTGACACCGCGGTCCCGTCCGCGAGCGCGAGCCGCGGGCGGGACCTTCAGCGCAGGGCGGAGTGCAGCGGCCGCAGGGCGGCCCGCCTCCGCCGGCTAGACCCGGTCGGACCCCGTCCGCGGGTCGTCCTCGTCGGACGTCGTCCGCGCGTCGGGCAAGGCCTCTTCGGCCACGGGCTCCTCGGCCGCGTCCTCGCGCTCGACGATCCGCTCGGCGGTGGTCCGGACGACCTTCCGGCCGACGACCCGGTCGAGCAGCACCACGACGAGCCCCGCGAGAGCGCCGAACAGCGTCACGAAGAGCAGCAGGCTGAAGCCGAAGACCTGCCCGCGGGAGAAGCCCTGCGTCTCGGGCAGCGCGAAGGTCAGCACGAAGGCCGCGATCGCTCCGAGCCCGACGCCGAGGGTCAGGATGCGCCAGACGCGCGGGGAGCGGCGGACGTCGACCTCTTCGCGGGTGACCTCGGGGCGGGCGGGATCGCTCATGCCTCCATTCTCCCCCGCGCGGGCGAGGGCGAGGCACCGTGATCGCTCAGAGCGCGTGCACGAGCCGGCCCGCCTGCGCGCGCAGCTCGCGGACGACGGTGCGGACCGAGAGCCGCTCCGCCCGGTCCGGCCGCATCAGCGCGACGATGTGCCGCACGGAGTTCACTCCGCGGAGCGGCTTCACCACCACTCCCGCGCCGCCCGCCGTGTAGCGCGGGAGCACCGCGATGCCCAGGCCCGCCGCGACGAACGCCTCGGTCACGCGGGTCGACGCGAAGCGCTGCTCCACCCGCACCGCCTCGCCGGACGCGGTCTCGATGTCCTGCATCACGCGCTCGAACGGGAACCCGTCCGGGACGCCGATCCAGGTCTCGCCGACCAGGTCCGCCGCCGAGACCGTCGCCCGGTCCGCCAGGCGGTGCCCGACCGGCAGGCCGATGTCGAGGGGCTCGACCATCAGCTCCGCCATCGCGAGGCCGCGGCCGGCCCAGGCGCTTCTGCCGGTGGGCGAGTGGGCGAGCACGATGTCGAAGTCGGCGGTCAGGTCGGCGAACTCGTCGGTGCCGGGGTCCGCGTCCTCGCACTGCACGACGAGCCCCTCGACGCTCCGGAGCGCGACCAGCGCGTTCGGGAGGAGCATCTGGCCCGCGGTGGGGAAGGTCGCGATGGTGACCTCGCCGATCGGGTTGTTCTTGAACGTCTGCCAGACGGCGTCGGCCCGCTCGAGCGCGATCGCGATCTCGGTGGCGCTCCGGGCGAGCTCGCGTCCCGCCGCCGTGAGCACCACACCGCGGCCGGAGCGCTCGATCAGCGGCACGCCGGCCTCGCGCTCGAGCACCTTGAGCTGCTGCGAGACCGCGGAGGGCGTGCGGTGCGTCGCCTCCGCCACGGCCGTGATCGAGCGGCGCATCGAGAGCTCGCGGAGCAGTTCCAGCCGTCGCACGTCCATGTAGAGAAACTACACGTCAGGGCAAGAACAGTTCGATTGTCCTACGGAACACGGGGCCGGACACTGGACGTTGTACACAGCATCCCGGCGGATCGATCAGAAGCCGCCGCAACGAAAGGCAGAACACTCATGAGCATCGCAATCCTCGTCGTCCTCAGTGGCCTCGCCGCATGGGGCACGGTGTCGACGGTGCTCGTCGCCAGCCGCGACGGCTACCGTCAGGTCCCCGCGCAGCACTGAGCCCCGCCGCTCCGCGACAGCACCTCATCGCGTTCCGACGCCGTCTCCCGATCGGGAGGCGGCGTTCTCGCGTCTCCGGGGGCTGCTGCCGCTCCTCGGGGAGCGCCCCCCCCCGCCACGGCTCCCGGGGGTCGACCATCGGCTCGCCCGCACACGACGACGGGCCCCCGACCGGAGTCGAGGGCCCGTCGTGCGCGCGGTGCGGCTACTTCGCGGCGGTGCGGCGGCGCAGGCGCGCGACCGTCATGCCCAGACCGAGCAGCAGAGCGGCGATCCCGGCGGCGAACGCGGGGGTCGCGTCCACTCCGGTCTCGGCGAGGTGGTGCGAGCCGGCGACCGGAGCAGTGGTCGGCGTCGGCGCGGGGCCCGTGGTGGGCGGCGTGGTCGGCGCGGTCGTCGGCTCCGTGGTCGGTCCGGGAGTCGGGGTGCCCGCTCCGGCGCCGGCCGCGACGGCGAAGCCGACGCTGATCTCGGTGCCGGTGGTGTCGAGCACGAACGTCGCGGTGTGCGCGCCGCCCGCCAGACTCTCGTCGATCGGGACCGAGAACGAGGCGCGACCGGTCGAGTCGTCGGTGACGGCCCGGGTCGGGTCGATCGTCGCGGTGCCGACGACGGTGCCGTCGACGCTCGCGGTCACGGCGGTGTCGGCCGCGGCTCCGGTGCTGAACAGGAGCGAGGAGAGGTCGACGGTCATCGTGTCGCCGACCGCGTACTCGCCCGAGTCCGGGACGTTGTCGGTCAGGCCGATCGTGCGCTGCACGGGGTCGGGGCTGACGGTGCCGAGGTCCTGGATGTAGCCGACGAAGGCGTCCAGGTCGATGCGGCCGGAGTCGGCCGTGCCGGCGCCCTCGGTGAAGGTGCTGAAGCCGTCGCCGCCGCTCGCGAGGAAGCTGCTGGTCACGACGGTGAAGGTCGCGGCCGGGTCGATCGGCTCGTTCTGGAAGAACACCTGCGAGATGCGCGAGCCCTCGGGCGCCGTGGCGTCGAATACGTAGGTGAGGTCCTTCGAGGTGGAGAGGTTCAGCTGCGGGTGGCTGGAGCTGCCCACCCACTGCTCCTCGAGCAGGTCGGAGATCTGCTCGCCGGTCAGCTGCAGGGTCACCAGGGTGTTCGCGAAGGGCTGGGCGTCGGAGGCCTCGGCGTAGGTGACCACGCCGTCCGCGTCGCCGGGCTGGTCCGGAGTCGCGGTGTAGGAGAGGTCGTCGCGCAGGCCGCCCGCGTTCGAGAAGGCGATCTGCGTGCCGAGCTCACGGGTGGCCCAGAGCTGGGCGTCCGAGACGAGGTTGCCGAGGGTCGACTCCGAGCCGCGGTTGGTCGTGGTGCCGTCCGGGCGGTAGGCGCGCGAGATGTCCTCGGTGATGGTGCCGACCTTCACGCTGCCCTCGCGGACGGCGACGGCCTGGGCGTCGGCGACGATGGTCTCGACCTCGGGGTCGGGCTCGAAGGCGCCGACGACGATCGTCTTGGCCGGGTCGTCGGAGGTCGGGTCGTCGACGACCTTCGTCAGCGGCACGACCTCGCTGGTGAGCGAGGTGAGCTGCTTGGTCGCCGGGTCGACGGTCAGGGACATGCGGCCGATGTTCTCGGCGTAGCTGCCGGTCTGCGACACGACGGTCGGGAAGGCCCGGCCCGCGT
Source organism: Rathayibacter sp. AY1E8 (assembly GCF_002931415.1). Classification (NCBI taxonomy): domain Bacteria; kingdom Bacillati; phylum Actinomycetota; class Actinomycetes; order Micrococcales; family Microbacteriaceae; genus Rathayibacter; species Rathayibacter sp. AY1E8. The sequence goes on along the minus strand of NZ_PSVI01000023.1, from coordinate 10,282 downwards.
CGATGCCCGCGTCGTACTCCTGGTGGCTGTGGCCCGAGACGATCGCGTCGACGTTCGGGGCGACCGCGTTGACGATCGCGCCGAACTTGGGGTCCGCCTCCGGAGTGTTCAGCTCGGCCGCGTCGGCGTCGGCTCCCTCGTGCAGGAGCAGGACGACCACGTCGGCCTCGTCGTTGGCGGCGTCGCCGTCCTGGAGCTGCGCGGCGACCTCGTTGACGTTCTCGGCGATCGGCTCGATGGAGAGCGTCGAGATCGTGGCGGGGCTGACGAGCTTGCCGAGGTCCTCGGTGATCGCGCCGATGAAGGCGACGGAGACGCCGTCCTGCTCGGTGATCACGTACGGGGAGTAGGCGCGCTCGCCGGTCGCGGTGTCGTAGAGGTTCGCGTTCACGTAGGGGAACGCCGAGGCGTCCACGACGCGGCCGTCGACGTCGGCGCGGCCCTGGTCGAACTCGTGGTTGCCCAGGGTGCTGACGTCGAGGCCCATCGCGTTGAGCGAGTCGAGCGTGGGGATGTCGCCCTGCACCTTCGACACGAAGGTCGAGGCGCCGATGTTGTCGCCGGCCGAGACGAACAGCGTGTTCGGGTTGGCGGCGCGGTAGGAGTCGACGGCACCGGCGAGCACGGCGGCTCCGGCGACGGCGCGGTCGGCGGCGAGCCGCCCGTGGAAGTCGTTGATCGAGAGGATGTCGATGGCGACATCGCCCTCGGCCGCCGCGGCGGGCGTGGCGCCGAGGAGGGCCGCTCCGGCGACGGCGCCGACGGCGGTCGCGGAGAGGAGTCGGGTGAGGCCGCGTCGGCCCGGGGAAGTACTGCGCATCGTGAAGGGGACTCCAAGCATCGAGCGGTGGATCCGGAGAGGATTCGTGCCGCGTGAGGGGGTTATTCCCAGACAACCCGACGGCGGAGCCCAGGTCAAACGTTCTGACGACGGCTCGCCGCCGCGTTTACGAGAAGTTAACTCGCCGACGCTCAGCCGACGCGCAGGATGGGGAGGAACGGCGTGAGGTCCGCGCGCACTCCGGAGGCGTGGATCCGCCCGCTCGCGAGACCCTCGCTCCACGGCAGCGAGCCGGTCGCGAGCGGCAGCCAGGTCGCCGCGTCCATCTCGATCACGTTCGGCGGAGTCCCGCGGGTGTGGCCCGGGCCCTCGACGCACTGGGCCGCGCCGAACGGCGGAACGCGCACCTCGACGCTGCGCCCGGGGACGTTCGTCTCGATGATCTGCAGGAGGAACCGCACCGCCGTCGCCGTCGTGTTCCGGTCCGCTCCTCCGGCGAGCGCCGCCCGCACCGCGGACTGCCCGCTCGCCTCGTCGATCCTGCCCTTGGCCATCCACCCATCCTGCCGCCGCCGCTCGCTCCCGGAGGCCTCCGCGGGGCTCCGCCCGGCGTGTCGGCGTCCGCAGCGCCGCCCTGCGGAGGAGGACGTCACAGGGACCAGCCCCGGCGCGGGGCGCCCTATCCTGTCAGGGTGAAGATCCTCGTCCTCGGTTCGGGTGCCCGTGAGCACGCCATCATCACGGCTCTCCTCGCGGAGGAGGAGCACCACGAGATCATCGCGGCGCCCGGCAACGCCGGCATCGCGCGCGACGTCGAGGTCATCCACTTCGACACGAACAGCCCCCGGCTGGTCAGCGACTTCGCGGTGGAGCAGGGCATCGAGCTCGTCGTCATCGGCCCCGAGGCTCCCCTGGTCGCCGGAGTCGCCGACGCGCTCCGCAAGCGCCGCATCCCCACCTTCGGCCCCGACCGGGCCGCCGCCGCACTCGAGGGCTCGAAGACCTTCGCGAAGCGCGTGATGGACATGGCCCGCGTGCCCACCGGCCGTGCGACCCGCGTCTCCACCCTGGTCGACGCCACCCGCGCCATCGACGAGTACGGACTCCCCTCGGTCGTCAAGGCCGACGGCCTCGCCGCGGGCAAGGGCGTCCTGGTGACGGAGTCGCGCAGCGCGGCTATCGCGCACGCCGAGTTCTGGCTGCAGTCCGGCGACGTCCTCATCGAGGAGTTCCTCGCCGGCCAGGAGGTCTCCCTCTTCCTCCTCTCCGACGGCCACGACGTCGTCCCCCTCTCCCCCGCGCAGGACTTCAAGCGCCTGAGCGACGGCGACGAGGGACCGAACACCGGCGGCATGGGCGCCTACTCCCCGCTCCCCTGGCTCGCCGACCTCTGGGAGAGCGAGCGCGCCTTCGTCGACGAGGTGATCGACACGGTCGCCATCCCGACCATCCGCCAGCTCGAGCGCGAGCGCACCCCCTTCGTCGGACTCCTCTACTGCGGCCTCATCGTGACCGACGCGGGCCTGCGCGTGATCGAGTTCAACGCCCGCTTCGGAGACCCCGAGACCCAGGTCGTCCTCCCGCGCCTCGCCTCCCCGCTGTCCGCGCTGCTGCACGCGGCGGCGACCGGCGCGCTCGCCTCCGTCCCGTGGCCCGCGTTCACGGACGAGGTCGCCGTCACCGTCGTCCTCGCGAGCGAGGGCTACCCCGAGAACGCCGTCACCGGACGGACCATCACCGGACTCGACGCGGCGGCGGACGTCCCCGGCGTCACCATCGCCCACGCGGCGACCCAGCTGGTCGACGGGAGCTTCGTCGCCACCGGCGGCCGCGTGCTCAACGTCGTCGCACGCGGTGCCGACTTCGCCGAGGCGCGGGAGCGGGCATACCGCGCGCTCGACCTGATCCACCTCGACGGCGGGCTGTATCGGAGCGACATCGCGGCGAAGGTCGCGAAGTAGAGCGACCTCAGCGTGATGTCGGCCACGCCGCTCCCCGCGCGGCGTGGCGCGGTCGGCTGGGAGAGTGGCCGGGTCTCGGGGAGCGATCGGCGCATCCGAAACGCTCGGCACGCGTTCCGGTCGACGCCTCGAGGGTGGCCGGGGGCGGGAGGATCCGCGCTCGGACTCGGACCTCCGCGACACGGGCTCGCGGCGGAGGTCGGTCGCCCCGCGGGGGGCGGGTCAGGCCAGGGTGCGGAGAGCCTCGGCGAGGTGGGGGTGCGCGAAGGTGAAGCCGGCGTCCTCGAGGCGGGCGGGCACGACCCAGCGGGACTTGAGCAGGAGCTCGGACTCGGTGCGGAGCAGGAGCGTCGCGGGTTCGAGGACGAAGCGCGGAGCCGGCACGCCGATCCGGCGGCCCACGGCGGCGCGGAGCAGCCGGGAGAGCTCGGTGTTGTCGCTCGGATTCGGCGACGCGAGGTTCACCGGCCCGTCGAGGGTCGACTCCTCGAGGAAGCGGATCGACCGGTGGACGTCCTCCACGTGGATCCAGCTGAAGTGCTGACGGCCGCGTGTGCGCCGGTGCTCGTGGTGCACACCGGCCTCGCGGCGCGCGCGCGTCGAGGGCCACGGCCCGTCGAACTGCGGACCGCCGAGGCCGAGCCGCGCCAGCCGCAACAGGATCGCCGTCGCCGGACCGTCTCCGAGCACGATGGACATCCGCAGCGCCACGCGCCGCACGCCGGGCGTCTCCCCGGCGAAGAACTCCGACTCCCACGCCCGCGCCACGTCGACCGAGAAGCCCTCGCCGAGCACGCCCTCGTCCTCGGTGTTCGCCCGCTCCTCCTCGTGCCGGTAGATCGTGGCCGTGCTCGCGTTCATCCAGACCGGCGGAGGAGTCGCGGCCGCCTCGACCGCGCGGTGCAGCTCCGCGGTGGTCGCCACGCGCGAGCGGAGGATCTCGGCGCGGTTCGCCGCGGTGTACCGGCAGTCGACGCTCTTGCCGGCCAGGTTCACCAGGAGGCGCGCACCGTCGAGGACCCGGGTGATGCCGGCGGTGTCGCCCCAGCGCGCGTCCGGCCCGGAGCGGCCGATCCTCCGCACCGTCCAGCCGTCGGCGGTGAAGCGGCGGGCGAGGTCCGTCCCGAGGAATCCGCTCGCACCGGCGAGGACGACGACGGGGTCAGCGGTGCTGCTCATCGCCCCATCGTGCCGCACGGCGCCGGAGTCACGGGGAGGACTCGTCGCAGGCGCGCTGCCGGGACGCGGAGTGGGTGGAGGCGGGCCTCGATCAGCCGCCGAGCGATCCCGCACCGCGGAGGAGACGCGCCGCGGCGAGCGCCCCGGCCAGCCGCTCGGCGAACCCCGGCGGCACCTCGGCGGGCAGCGCGTCGACCGGCCACCAGGCCACGTCGTCGCTCTCGTCGCTGACGCTCACGGGAGCGTCCGGGTCGGCGATCGCACCGTAGCCCACGTCCCAGTGGCGGGAGCAGCGGCCGAAGCCGTCGCCGAGCGCGTGCCGGTCGAGGTCGAGGGGCAGGACGCCGAGCGGCTGCAGCCGTGCCGCTCCGCTCTCCTCCCGCGCCTCGCGGAGGGCCGCGTCGGCCGTGGAGTCGTCGCCGGGCTCGACATGACCGCCGAGCTGCACCCAGAACCGGCCCTTGCGGTGGAAGCAGAGCAGCACCTGCGCCAGATTCGGCGAGAGCACGAAGCAGCTCGCCGTGACGTGCTCGGGGCCGCCGTCGCGCTCGAGCGCCGACTCGCCGCGCTGCTCGAGGAACGCCAGGTACTCGTCCCGCAGGTCCGCGAGCGCGCCCGCGTCCCACTCCCGCAGCTCGCCCGCCAGCCGCGTCCCTCGCTCCCCCGTCACGCGAAGGACCCTACCTCCCCTCCGCGAGCTGCCCCTCCGGTGCGCTGCACGGCGTGCGTGGCGTACCGGAGCGGCGTCTCGCGGAGAGAGGAGGGACGGGAGCGTCAGACGGAGAGGCCGGAGAGACCCTCGCGGTCGACGCGGCGGTGGAAGCGCATGCCGGCGAGACCGCCGAGCACGGCGCCGACCAGCGCGACGACCAGGGCGGCGAGCGCCGTCACGACCGCCGCGGCCGTGGCGTCGCCGGCGTCCAGGGGGATCGTCGGGAAGCCGCTCACCGCGGAGAGCGCCTGGCTGCCGCCGGTGATCGCCGAGACGATGCCCACGACGATCGCGACGACGACCGCCCAGGCCCACACTCCGACGCCCTGCTTCGCTCCGCTGAAGCGGGCCATGCGGCCTGCCACGTAGCCGCCGCAGTAGTAGGCGACGAGGAGGATGACCAGCAGTGCGATCGCGCCCGCCCAGCCGAACGCGGCGGGGTCGGCCGCGAGGTCGCCGGTGACGTCCTGGGTGCCGATGACGGCGGCCCCGATCGCGGTGACGAGGGCGGTCAGGAGGACGGCGAGTCCGGTGGCGGCGAGCCAGCCGAAGAAGGCGCAGCCGATCTTGAAGCCGCCGAAGCGGTCGCGCTCGCGCTGGTGGATGTCCTTGCGCGCGGCCGCACGGGCCTGCTTCGCCTCGGCGGAGTCGGGGTCGACGGGCGCGCGGTGCTCGGGAGCCGAATGCGCGGAGTCGGAGCGGTCCGTCGAGGCGGAGCGGTCCGTCGAAGCGGAACGGTCCGAGGAGGCGGAACGGTCCGGAGTCGCGGAGCGGTCCGTCGCCGCAGCCGCTCCCGTGTCCCCCGCGGAGTCGATGCGCGCCGTGCCGCCCGCCGCCGAGCCCTCTGCCCGTCGCGGCAGTCCGCCGTCAGCCGGATCCCTGTCTGTCGTGCTCATGTCGAACCTCCTGGCCGAGCGCCCCGAAGAAGGGCGACACGCTCAGTCAAGACCCAGGGAGCCCTCGGTGTCGCGGGCTTGACGACACGACGGAGCGGTCCGGGCGTCAACCCCCTGCGCCCCCTCCCTCCCACCCGCTTGCATGGAGACACCGACCGACGACACGAGAGGGAGAGTCATGACTCCGGAATCCCCCGAGCAGACACCGCCCGGCACCGAGGCCGAGCTGACGCCGAAGGCCGACCACGGCGAGACCACCTACCGCGGCACCGGCCGCCTCAGCGGCAAGGTCGCCCTCATCACGGGCGGCGACAGCGGCATCGGCAAGGCCGTCGCGATCGCGTTCGCGCGCGAGGGCGCCGACGTCGCGATCTCGTACCTCGACGAGCACGACGACGCCGAGGACACCGCCAAGTGGGTCCGGGAGGCCGGCCGCGAGGCGCTGCTCCTCCCCGGCGACCTGCAGGACCCGTCGCACTGCCGCGCCGTCGTCACCGAGACCGTCGAGCGCTTCGGCCACCTCGAGGTGCTCGTCAGCAACGCCGCCTTCCAGATGAGCCGCGAGAGCGTCACCGACATCCCGGACGAGGAGTGGGACCGCACGATCGCGACGAACATCAGCGCCTACTTCCACCTCGTGAAGTCGGCGCTGCCCCACCTGAAGGAGGGCGCGTCGATCATCGCGACGAGCTCGGTGCAGTCCGACCAGCCGTCGTACCAGCTGCTTCCCTACGCCGCCACGAAGTCGGCGATCCTCAGCCTCACCGCCTCGTTCGCGCAGGCGCTCGGCGAGAAGGGCATCCGCGCCAACTCGGTCGCGCCCGGCCCGATCTGGACGCCGCTGATCCCCTCGACCATGCCGGAGGAGGCCGTCGCCGAGTTCGGCGAGCAGGTCCCGCTGGGCCGCCCCGGGCAGCCGGCCGAGGTGGCCCCCGCCTACGTCCTCCTCGCCTCCGACGAGGCGAGCTACATCAGCGGGTCGACGATCGCCGTCACCGGCGGGAAGCCGATCCTCTGATCACGCTCCAGGGCACCGCTCACCCGCAGGATTCCGCGATAGGTTCCTGCGGGTGAGTGTCCACATCCGCAGCATCGAGACGGCGGTGCCGACCACGGTCCTGCGCCAGTCCGAGGTGCGCGACCTCTTCGCGTCCCAGCCCGCGATGACCCGGCTCGGGTCCCGCCTGATCGGCGCGGCCTTCAACGCGTCCGGGATCGACACCCGCAGCACGGTGGTCGACGAGCTCGACCGGGTCGAGCGGGAGGGTGCGAGCGTCTTCTACGACGCGGGGAGCGGCCTGGTGCTCGACCCGGGGACGGCCGCGCGCAACGCCGTCTACACCGAGCGCGCTCCCGAGCTCTTCACGGAGGCGGCCCGCCGCGCCCTCGCGTCCGCGTCGATGACCCCCGAGGACGTCACCCACGTGGTGACGGTCTCCTGCACCGGCTTCTACGCCCCGGGGCCCGACTACCAGCTGGTCCGCCGCCTCGGCCTCGCGCCCTCGACGCAGCGCTTCCACCTCGGCTTCATGGGCTGCTACGGCGCCTTCCCCGGCCTGCGCGCCGCCCGCCAGTTCTGCGAGGCCGACCCGGAGGCGGTCGTCCTCGTCGTCGCGGTCGAGCTGTGCACCATCCACCTCACCAGCTCCAACGACCCGGAGCAGATCGTCGCGACCTCCGTCTTCGCCGACGGCGGTGCGGCGGCCGTCGTCACCGCCCGCGAGGCCGCGCCCGGCACCCCGGTGCTCGAGCTCGACGCGCTCGCCACGACGCTCACCGACGAGGGCGAGACCGAGATGGCGTGGACGATCGGCGACCACGGCTTCTCGATGCGGCTGAGCACCTACGTGCCCTCGATCATCGGAGCGAACATCGAGGCGGCCGTCGCCTCGCTGCTGGCCGGCGCCGAGGTCGAGCGGAGCGACGTGCGGCGCTGGGCGATCCACCCCGGCGGCCGCAGCATCCTCGACAAGGTGCAGGCCTCGCTCGCCCTCAGCGACGAGCAGCTGGCCCCGTCGCGCGAGGTGCTGCGGACCAACGGCAACATGTCGAGCGCGACCGTCCTCTTCATCCTGCGGCGCCTGCTGTACGGCGAGGCGGCCGACGGCGAGCGGATCGGCGCGATGGCGTTCGGGCCCGGCCTCACCGTCGAGCTCGCGCTGCTCACCAAGCGGGGCGGGGAGTGACTCCGCGCGCCCCTCTCGCGCCGGATCTGCGCCACCGCGAGGTCTCCGAGCAGGAGCTGATGGACGACCCGGACTGCGACCAGACCCTGCTCGACGCCACCTACGCCCGCTTCGGCACCGTGAACCGGCTGGTCTCGGGGTGGCGCGTCCTCTACCGCTCGCGCCTGCGTCCGCTGCTGCGGCCCGACGAGCCGTTCCGCCTGCTCGACATCGGATCGGGAGGCGGCGACGTCGCCCGCTCCCTCGCCGGCTGGGCCCGCGAGGACGGCCTCCGCCTGGCGATCACCGCCGTCGATCCGGACGAGCGCGCCTCCGCCTTCGCCACGTCGACGCCCGCGCCGCCCGGAGTCGAGTTCCGCCGCGCGAGCAGCGCCGACCTGGTCGCCGAGGGCGAGCACTTCGACCTGGTGACCTCCAACCACGTGCTGCACCACCTGTCGCCGGAGTCGCTCGCCGACCTGCTCGCCGACAGCGAGCGCCTGGCCCCGCGCGCCCTCCACAACGACATCGAGCGCTCGCGGCTGGCCTACACGGCCTACCTGCTGGCCACACGACCGATCGCGGCCGGCTCGTTCCTCCACTACGACGGGTCGCTGTCGGTGCGGCGCAGCTTCACCGCCGCCGAGCTGCGGGCTGTGGCGCCCGAGGGGTGGCGGGTCGAGCGCGCGGCGCCCTACCGGCTGCTGCTCGCGCGGGGCGAGGTGTGAGGACGCGGCGGAGGGCGAGCGCTTCCGGTCCGCTCTGGCTGGGCGCCGCCGCTGTCAGCTACTCCGCCAACTGCGCCCTCGGCACCGCCGTCGCCACCGGCGCTCTCCGCACGGGCCGCTGGCACTGGATCCATCACGCGCTCTACATCTGCACGTCGACGCTCACCGCTCTGGCCTGGGCGACGCTGCGACGGTCGGACACCCGCGCCGCGTCCGCGCTGGCTCCCGCCGCCGTCCCGCTGGCGGTGATCCCCTTCGCGGGGACGCACGGACGTCGGCACCCGGCGATCGCGCTGGCGGCGGCTCCGTTCGTGCTCGCCGCTCTCGGGCGGACGCGGCGGCCGGCGCGGCGCCGAGGAGTGCTCCAGCGTCTCAGGGCCGGGTCAGCCCTGCGCTGACGCGCCCCTGCTTCTAGCGCGGGGGCTCGACGTCGCGGTCGGGGTCGGAGCGGTAGGAGCGCAGCGCCTGCCAGCCCGCGATCGCGAGGATCAGCGCGCCGCAGAGCATCGTCAGCAGGTTCGGCACCGAGAAGCCGCTGCCCACGACCGAGTTGATGCCCGCGCCGAGCACGAACACACCTCCGAGAAGGTAGAAGATGACCCTCGTCTTCACCGTTCCACCGCTTCCCTCGAGCCTGCACAGGAACCTCGATGCTACCGCGCGCGCCCCGGGCCGCCGCCGCTCCCCCCTCTGCGCGATCGATCGGGGCAGGATCGAGGCATGGAGTTCCTCGATGTCGTCCGGCGCCGGAAGACCACCAACGGCGCGTTCCTGCCCGACCCCGTCTCCGAGGAGCACCAGCGGCTCCTGATGGAGGTGGCCGGCCGGGCGCCCTCGCAGCTCAACAGCCAGCCGTGGCGGTTCGTGCTCGTCGAGGAGCGCGAGACGATCGACCGGATCGCCGCGATCAGCGGCGAGAGCATGACCACCGCGATGTCGAACGGCACGTTCTTCGAGCGCTACAAGCCCTACTTCCGCTTCAGCAGCGAGGAGATGGAGCAGCGGCGCGACGGGATGCTGTTCGACAAGCTGCCGGCTCCGCTCCGCCCCTTCACGAAGCAGGTCTTCACGAAGCGCGGGCAGTTCCTGATGAACTCCCTCCGCGTCCCGCAGACGCTCGGCGAGGAGAACCGCCGGCTCGTCGCGGGATCGCCGCTGCTGCTCGGGGTGATGCTCGACCGCTCCGAGTACCGGCCGGGCGAGCTCTCCTCCTTCTACTCGGTGTTCAGCATGGGCGCCGCGATGGAGAACGTCTGGCTGAGCACGGTCGAGCTGGGGATGGGGATCCAGTTCGTGTCGTTCCCGATGGAGGTGCCGGGAGCGTGGGCGCGGATCGAGTCGCTGCTCGCCGTGCCCGACGAGCTGGAGCTGATGGCGGTGTACCGGCTCGGCTACCTGCCTCCGGAGCAGCGGCGGCCGGCGATCGACTGGTCCTCGCACCAGCGGAAGCTGCCGTCGCAGTACGTCTTCCGCGGCACCTGCGCGACTCCGCAGGAGGGGTGGGACGCGCCGGCCGGGCCGTGACGGGATCCTGAGCGGCGCGGCCGGCAGCCGGAGGTGCCCGCGCTCGCTCCCGGGCCGGCCCCGGCCGACGGGAGATCCGCGACGGAGCATCGACTCTCGCTACATGCGTCGGCTAACGTGGCGCCCAGCACGCCCAGCAGTGCTACGTCCCGTCCGCGGGACTGTCAATGGGGGTCCGGCGTGTCTCCCGCCCGATTCCCCGCACCGGGGTCCGAGCGGATACCGTCCCCCGAGGAGCCGTCCGCCAGGGCCGGCCCGATGAACGAAGGGGGCCCGTGGCCACGCTCATCTACGGACCGCAGAACCTCGAGATCGAATTCGAGGAGCGCGTCCTCG
>NZ_PSVI01000022.1:0-53860 GCF_002931415.1 Rathayibacter sp. AY1E8 | reverse complement strand
GGTCCGCAGCTGCGCCTGTTCGCCTTCGTCGCGGACATCGCGAAGGAGGGCGGGATCGACGGGCCCCGCGCGCTGCTGACGAACCCCGCGTCCGCGCAGGTGCTCCTGAACGTGGTCTTCTTCGTCCCCCTCGGGATGCTCGTCCGACACCTCGCTCTGCGCGGGCGCCTCGTCGCCGGGCTGATCGGCGGCACCGTCGCCGGCTTCGCCGTCTCGCTCCTCATCGAGGTCACGCAGCTCACGGGCGACTGGTTCCTCTACCCGTGCGCCTACCGGCTCTTCGACGTCGACGACCTGCTGGCCAACACGGCCGGCGCCCTGCTCGGCACCCTCCTCTCCCCCGTCCTCCTCCTCTTCACCCGCCGGACCGAGGGCGCGGTGCCGGAGCTGGCGCGCCCGGTCACGATCCGCCGCCGCGCGTTCGGCATGTTCTGCGACGTTCTCGCGCTGAGCCTCATCACGGGCGCGCTCGTCTCGATCACCGGGGTCGGCCTCGTGCTCGCGGGGGTGGACACGCGCTCGAGCCCCGGGGACGTGGTTCTCGGAGCCCTGCCGTTCGTCGCTCCGCTGCTCCAGCTCGTGATCGTGCTGCGGTCCGGACGGACCCTCGGCGAGACGGTGGTGCGCCTGCGTCCCGAGCCGCGACCGCTCCTCTGGCAGCGGCTCGTGCGCTGGGCGGCGGGATCGGGCGGCTGGTCGACCCTGCTCGCCGTCGAGGGCGGCTTCTGGTCGCTGCTCGCCTTCGTCCTCGCGGCGGCCGCGATGATCGGCCTGGTCGCGACACGGGGCCGCCGGGGGACGGCGAACGCGCTGGCTCGCCTCGACGTCGTGGACGAGCGGGCGGAGGCGCCGTCCGCCATGCGGAAGACGGACTGAGAGGAGCCTGCCGGACGCCTGGGCCGGCCGGTGGTCAGACCGCCGCGCGGAGCCCCTCGACCAGGTCGTGCTGCGCCTCGCGGCCGGCCCGCGTGGGCACGAGCGGGTACACGTGGACCTGCCCGACGGCCTCGTGGAGCTCGAACGAGACCCCGGCGGCCGCCGCCCGCTCGGCCAGCACGTGGGCGTCCGGATTGAGAACGTCCCGCGTGCCGGTGAAGACGGTGAGGGGGCCGAGGCCCGCCAGGTCGCCGAACAGCGGGCTGACCGCGGGATCGAGCAGGTCGAGGGCGCTGCGCCAGCTCTCGGCGAGGACGCGACCGCCCGGGGTGCCGAGCCAGGAATCGGTCGGCTGCACCTCGGGGATCCGCGGGTTGCTCCAGGAGAGGTCGAGCGCGGGCGAGACGAGGGTCGTGCGCGGCAGGACCACCCCCTCGTCGCGCAGGGCGAGGGCCGTCGAGAGGGCGATCTGGCCGCCCGCAGAGTCGCCGGCGAGGCAGGTCGCCCCGTGCCGCTCAAGACTCCGCAGCACCAGGGCGCGGACACCGTCGCGCGCCTCGAGCGCCGTGCCGAAGGGCACGAGCGGGTAGATCGGGAGGGTCACCGCGACGGAGGCCTCGTCGGCGATGCGGGCGGCGAGCCACCAGTGCTGGGGCGCGATCTCGTTCACCCAGCCGCCGCCGTGGACGTAGACGACGCCGCCGCGGATCACCCGCGGGCGGATCGTGTAGACCGGCCAGGAGCCGACCTGCTCCACGTCGACGCGCACGCCGGGCCGGAGGCGGGGCGGCGGTCCGTAGGAGGCGGGACGGAGCGCGCGCTCCCGGATGCGGCGACGGGCTCCCTCCGCGCTGACGAAGGTGCGGTTCGCACGGGCGAGCCGGAGCGCGAGCGGGACGAGGGCATCGGGGACGACGAGCGGCATCGCCCGAGCATCGCGCACCCCGGTGCGCGGCGGCTGGGCGGCGACGGGCTGCGCGGCTGCGGACTCCGCGGCGACGGACTCGGCAGCCGCCGACGCGGCGGCCACGGACTCCGCTGCCGATCCGCGGAGGGCGGAGGACGCAGCGCGGGCTCCGCGGACGGAGCGCCGGAACCCGCGGACGCAGCGTCGGAGACCGCGGACGACGCCCGGGCACCCCGCGCACAGCACGACGGCCCGGCCCGTGGAGGGAGCCGGGCCGGGGCCGCCGGTCAGCGTGGTGCCTGCACGCCCGCGGAGGGCGGGTCGGCAGCGACCTCGCTGTCGCCGTGCGCTGCGGGTCAGCGTCGCGCGGCGGAGCGGCCGGCGAAGCGGGTGTAGACGAGCAGGACGATGATCGCTCCGATGATCGAGCCGATGATGCCGGCGGGCTGGAAGAAGCCGTCCATCGGGTCGTGCTGGAAGATCAGGAAGCCGAGGAAGCCGCCGACGAACGAGCCGACGATGCCGAGCACGATGGTCATGCCGATGCTGATGCTCTGCTTCCCGGGGACGATGAGGCGGGCCAGCGCTCCTGCGATGAGTCCGACGACGATGAGGCTGATGATGAGACCGAGCATGGCGGTCGTCCTTCCGTTGTGCGGGCGGGGGCCCGCTGATCGGTTCCGCGGTTGCGGGACCGATGGCTACGCAACCACCCCGGAGGAGGCGGCGGTACACCCCTGGGGGTGTGCTCGCCCCGACGAGCCGTGCGGTAGCGTCCGACCATGACCCGCCGTGCGCCCCTCACCGTCGCGCTCGTCGACGACTACGACGTCGTCCTCACGGGCCTCGCGCACATGTTCGACCACTACCGCGACCGGGTGGTCGTCGCCGAGATCGACGCGAACGCCTCCCTCTCCGACCGGATCGACGTCGTCCTCTACGACTCGTTCGCCCAGCCGGAGTCGGACCACCACGAGATCGCGGAGCTGGTGCGCAACGAGCGGGCCGAGCACGTGGTCGTCTACACCTGGAACTTCGCGCCGACGCTCATCGCGGACGCCCTCGAGCAGGGCGTCCACGGCTACCTCTCCAAGACCCTGCCGGCGCGGGAGCTGGTGGCCGCGCTCGAGCGGGTGGCGGCGGGCGAGGTCGTCGTCAGCGATCCTCCGCGGCGGGCGGGCAGCGCACCGGGCCTCGACTGGCCGGGCCGCCACGAGGGCATCACCGACCGGGAGTCGGAGATCCTCGCGCTCATCACTCAGGGCAAGAGCAACGCCGACGTCGCCGCCCTCACCTACCTCAGCCCCAACACGGTGAAGTCCTACATCCGCAGCGTCTACGGCAAGATCGGCGCGACCAGCCGCACGCAGGCCGTCCTCTGGGGCGTCGACCACGGCTTCACCCCCGACCACCACCGCATCGACCACTGGCTCGGCGGCCCCTGACCCGCGCCCGCGGCACGCCACTCCGGTACGCGACCCGCCGACGGACGCGCACCCGGGAGGCGTCTCGCGGGAGGGGGCGGGGGCGCACGCACCGCTACGGTGTGGCCATGCCCCTCGACCGCGCGCCGACCATCCGCGACGTCGCGGTGCGGGCCGGAGTGTCGTACCAGACGGTCTCGCGGGTGCTCAACGACAGCCCCCAGCTGCGGCCGCGCACCCGGGAGCGCGTGCTCGCCGCGATCGAGGACCTCGGCTTCCGCCCCAGCGCCGCCGCCCGCGCCCTGGCGACGAGCCGCTCCGGCCTGATCGGGATCCTCGCCGCCGAGAGCCACAGCTTCTACGGCACCGCCACCGCGATGGCCGCGATCGAGCAGGCGGCGCGCGACGCGGGCTACCGGGTCCCGGTCGTGAACGCGGCGCCGGACGCGGAGTCGCTGGCCGACGGTCTCGCCCACCTGCAGCGGGAGTCGGTGGAGGCGATCGTGGTCCTCGCCCCGCAGGAGCGCGCGCTGGAGGCGATCGAGAGCCTCGCGATCGGCGTCCCCTCGGTGACGCTCGGCGCGACGGACCGCGGCGCCGACTCCCTGCTCCTCGTCGACCAGGCGGCCGGAGCGCGACTGGCGACCGAGCACCTCGTCGGCCTCGGCCACACCCGCATCGCGCACCTCGCCGGTCCGCAGCACTGGGTGGAGGCGCAGGCGCGGCTCGAGGGCTTCGGCGCCGGGATGAGCGCGGCCGGCCTCGACCCCGTCGCCGTCGTGGAGGGCGACTGGAGCGCCGAGTCCGGCTACTGCGCCGGCCTCCGCCTCCTCGACTCCTCGCCCCGGCCGACCGCGGTGTTCGCCGGCAACGACCAGATGGCCCTCGGACTCCTGCACGCCTGCACCGAGCGGGGACTGCGCGTGCCCGAGGACCTCAGCGTCGTCGGCTTCGACGACGTCCCCGAGGCGGCGCACTACCAGCCGCCGCTGACCACCATCCGCCAGGACTTCGCGGAAGTCGGCCGCCGCACGATCGGCGTCGTGCTCGCGGAGCTGCGCGGCGAGGAGCCCGCCGTCGACCGCCCGGTGCCGCCGGTGCTGGTGGAGCGGGCGTCGACGGCTCAGGCCTGAGCAGCACCGGCCCCCGCCTCACCCCGCGTGCGGCAGCAGCACCTCCACGCGCCCCTCGCGCACCCGCGTCTCGAACCGCGGCTGCGGCGAGGTGGCCGGCCCCCGCAGCACCTCGCCGGTCTCGAGCGAGAAGGCGCTGCCGTGCCACGGGCAGGCGACGCACGCCTCCCCCGAGCCGTCCGCCGAGACCTCGCCCTCGTCGAGCGGGCCCGAGAGGTGGCTGCAGACGTTCGAGAGCACGTCGATCCGCTCGCCCCGCCGGAAGGCGAGCAGGGGGAGGCCCGCGACCTCCCTCCTCACCGGCGTGCGCTCCGGCAGGTCCGCCAGGGCGCCGAGCTCCTGCCAGCCCGAGGGGAAGCGGTGCGGCACGTCCTCCGCGTGGTTCGCCCCCGCCGCCTGCCGGTAGCTGACGTGGCCGCCCAGGTAGCCGCCGCCCGAGACGACGGCGAGCCCGAGCATCCCGAGCACCTTCCCGCTCGTGGTGCGCCCGCGGCGGCGCTGCACCCACGACGCGGCGTAGAGGCCCGTCGCGACCACGTTGGCCGCCGAGTGCACCAGCCCGACGCGGGTCTGCTGCTCGTGCAGCTCCGACCAGTCGGTGAAGCCGGAGGCGGCGGTCGGCAGGACGCTGATCACGCCGACGCCGACGAGGGTCCGCGCCGCGCGCTGGTTCCCCGGCAGCAGGTCGAGCACCGCCGCCGACACCCAGGCGCCGGTGGGCACGAGGACGAGCAGCGGATGGACGGGGTGGCCGACCGGGACGCCGTGCAGCACGTCCCGCACCGGCTGCGGCCGGACCACCGCGTTCACGGCCCGCTTCACCCGGCCGACGAGCGGATCGAGGGCGGCGGCGTTCTCGAGGCGGGTGACGAGTCTGACGAGTCTGATCTCACGCATGCCTCATGCGACCAAGCGGGCGGCCCCGGCGGAAGGGGCTTGCGGCGGAGGAGGAGCAGTCGGACCCCGTCGGGCGGCCCCTCGCTTGCCGACCCCGAGCCGTTTCGCCTACTCTGACCCGGGGCTTTGTGAACGGTCACATCGCCCGAGCGAGGAGCATGATGGACCAGCGCAGGCCCACCCCCGCCGACGTGATCACGAGCGGCGCCACCGCCCTCGGCATCGAGCTCGGCTCCACCCGGATCAAGGCGTGCCTGGTCGACGCGGCCGACCCGTCCGTGGTCCTCGCCGTCGGCAGCCACGAGTGGGAGAACCAGTTCGTCGACCGCCGCTGGACCTACTCCCTCGACGCCGTCCACGCGGGCCTCCAGGCCGCCTACGCGGACCTCGTCGCCGACGCCTCGTCGCGACACGGCGTGCAGCTCTCCTCCGTCGGGGCGCTCGGCGTCTCGGCGATGATGCACGGCTACCTCCCCTTCGATGCGGACGGCGGACTGCTCGTCCCCTTCCGCACCTGGCGCAACACCAGCACCGGGCCCGCGTCCGCCGAGCTCACCGAGCTGTTCGGCGCCAACATCCCGCTGCGCTGGTCGCTCGCGCACCTGCACCAGGCGGTCCTCGACTCCGAGCCGCACGTCGAGCGGATCGATTTCCTCACCACCCTCGCCGGCTACGTGCACTGGCGCCTCACCGGCGAGAAGGTCCTCGGAGTCGGCGACGCCTCCGGCATGGTCCCGACCGACCCGGCGACCCGCGACTACGACCAGCGCGTCGTCGACCTCTACGACGAGCGCGCGGCCGGCGCCGTGAAGCCGCTGCGCGAGCTGCTGCCCGCCGTGCTCCCCGCGGGCGCCGACGCCGGCTCGCTCACCGCCGAGGGCGCGCTCCTGCTCGACCCCACCGGCTCCCTCCGGCCCGGCGCCCCGGCCTGCCCGCCCGAGGGCGACGCCGGCACCGGCATGGTGGCGACCAACTCCGTCGCCCCGCGCACCGGCAACGTCAGCGCCGGCACCAGCATCTTCGCCATGGTCGTCCTCGAGGGCCCGCTGGAGAGCGTGCACCACGAGCTCGACCTCGTCGCGACCCCCGCCGGCGACCTCGTCGCGATGGTCCACTGCAACAACGGAGCCAGCGAGCTCGCCGGCTGGGTCGGCCTGTTCTCGCGGTTCGCCGCCGCGTCCGGCGGACCCTCCGACAGCGACGCCGTCTACGGCACCCTCTTCGCCGAGGCGCTCGAGGGCGAGGCGGACGCGGGCGGACTGCTCGCCTACAACCACCTCGCGGGCGAGCCCATCGCCGGCCTGGGCGAGGGCCGCCCGCTCGTCGTGCGCACCCCCGACTCGCGCCTCACGCTCGCCAACTTCATGCGCGCGCAGCTCTACGGCGTGTTCGGCACCCTGGCGCTGGGCATGCGCGTCCTCGCGGGCGAGGGCGTCCGGATCGACGAGATGTTCGCGCACGGAGGCATGTTCCGCACCGCCGGGGTCGCCCAGCGCTTCCTCGCCGGCGCGCTCGACGCCCCGGTCTCGGTCGCCGCGACCGCCTCCGAGGGCGGCCCGTGGGGCATGGCGGTGCTCGCCGCCTACCGACTGCAGAGCGGAGTCGCGCTCGACGCGTACCTCACCGATCAGGTCTTCGGCGACTCCGG
The DNA here is from genome assembly GCF_002931415.1 of Rathayibacter sp. AY1E8. Lineage (NCBI taxonomy): Bacteria > Bacillati > Actinomycetota > Actinomycetes > Micrococcales > Microbacteriaceae > Rathayibacter > Rathayibacter sp. AY1E8. The sequence continues at coordinate 46,975 of NZ_PSVI01000022.1, read as the reverse complement.
CTTCGAGACCGTCGCCCCCGACGCGGACGACGTCGCCGGCTTCTCCGCCTACCTCGAGCGCTACCGCGCCGGCCTCGCCGTCGAGCAGACCGCCGTCGAAACCCTCACCGACCCGCAGAACCAGGGAGCCACCGCATGACCACCCAGACCCCCGCCGTCGAGGAGGCGATCGCCCGCGTCCGCGAGGACGTCGCGCGGCTGCACTCCGAGCTCGTCCGCTACGGCCTCGTCATCTGGACCGGCGGCAACATCTCGGGCCGCGTGCCCGGCGCCGACCTCTTCGTGATCAAGCCCAGCGGCGTCTCCTACGACGACCTCGCGCCCGAGAACATGATCCTCTGCGACCTCGACGGGAACGTCGTCCCCGGCACCCCCGGCAGCGACCGCAGCCCCTCCAGCGACACCGCGGCGCACGCCTACGTGTACCGCGAGATGCCCGAGGTCGGCGGAGTCGTGCACACGCACTCCACCTACGCGACCGCGTGGGCGGCCCGCGCCGAGTCGATCCCCTGCGTCATCACCGCGATGGCCGACGAGTTCGGCGGGGAGATCCCCATCGGCCCGTTCGCGATCATCGGCGACGACTCCATCGGCCGCGGCATCGTCGCGACCCTCAGCGGGCACCGCTCGCGGGCGGTCCTGATGCAGAACCACGGCGTCTTCACCATCGGCAAGGACGCGAAGGACGCCGTCAAGGCGGCCGTCATGGCCGAGGACGTCGCCCGCACCGTGCACCTCGCGCGCCAGGGCGGCGAGCTCGTCCCCATCCCGCAGGAGTCGATCGACGCCCTGTTCGACCGCTACCAGAACGTCTACGGACAGAACCCCACCGGAGCCATCGCATGAGCGTGTACCAGAGCATCATCCCCGACCTCGCCACCCGCACCGTCTGGTTCCTGACCGGCAGCCAGGACCTCTACGGCGAGGACACCCTCCGCCAGGTCGCCGAGCAGTCGCAGGCCGTCGTCGCGCAGCTGAACGAGGCGGGCGCGATCCCCGTGACCGTCGAGTGGAAGCCGGTGCTGAAGAGCTCCGACGCCATCCGCCGCACCATGATCGAGGCGAACTCCGACGACTCCGTGGTGGGCGTCATCACCTGGATGCACACCTTCAGCCCCTCGAAGATGTGGATCCACGGCTTCGACGCGCTCGCCAAGCCGCTGCTGCACTTCCACACCCAGGCGAACGTCGCCCTGCCGTGGCAGGACATCGACTTCGACTTCATGAACCTCAACCAGGCCGCGCACGGCGACCGCGAGCACGGCTACATCCTCAGCCGGATGAGCGTGCCCCGGAAGACGGTCGTCGGCCACGCGAGCGACGCCCGCGTCACCGAGGCCATCGGCACCTGGTCGCGCGCGGCCGCCGGCTGGTCCGCCTCGCGGAGCATGAAGGTCGCCCGCTTCGGCGACAACATGCGCAACGTCGCCGTCACCGAGGGCGACAAGACCGAAGCCGAGATCCGCCTCGGCGTCAGCGTCAACACCTGGGGAGTGAACGAGCTCGTCGAGCGCGTCGACGCCGCCACCTCCGAGCAGATCGACGCCCTCGTCGCGGAGTACCTCGAGAGCTACGACGTGGTCCCCGAGCTGCTCCCCGGCGGCGAGCGCCACGAGTCGCTCCGCTACGGCGCCGCGGTCGAGATCGGCCTGCGCTCGTTCCTGGAGGAGGGCGGCTTCGAGGCGTTCACCGACAGCTTCGAGGACCTCGGCGGGCTCCGCCAGCTCCCCGGACTCGCCGTGCAGCGCCTCATGGCGGACGGCTACGGCTTCGGCGGCGAGGGCGACTGGAAGACGGCCGTCCTCATCCGCATCGCCGCCGTCATGGGCGCCGGCCTCCCCGGCGGCACCAGCCTGATGGAGGACTACACCTACGACATGACGCCCGGCGAGGAGCTCATCCTCGGCGCGCACATGCTCGAGGTGTCGCCGTCCCTGTCGTCGAAGCGCGCCTCGCTCGAGATCCACCCGCTGGGCATCGGCGGCCGCGAGGACCCGGTGCGCCTGGTCTTCACCGCCGACGCCGGACCCGCCGTGGTGGTCGCCCTGAGCGACGTCCGCGAGCGGTTCCGCCTGGTCGCGAACAAGGTCCGGAACGTCGAGCCGCCCCAGACGCTCCCGCACCTGCCGGTCGGCCGCGCCGTCTGGCAGCCGGCCCCCGACTTCGGCACCAGCGCCGCGGCCTGGATCACCGCCGGTGCCGCGCACCACACGGTGATGACGACGCAGATCGGCCTGGAGGCGTGGGAGGACTTCGCCCGCATCGCCGGCGTCGAGCTCCTCGTGATCGACGAGTCGACCACCCTCCGCGGCTTCGAGTCCGACATCCGCTCGAACGCGGCGTACTACCGCCTCTCCCAGGGCCTGTAGATCCTGCGAGGCCGGACGGCCGGCTCCCTGCGGGGGGGTCGGCCGTCCGTCGTTCCCGGCACGCCGCCGGGTCGGGGCGGGGGCCCGCCGCCGAGACCGGCCTGGATCGCGTCCGCGATCGAGGGCGGATCGCCCTCTCCGGCCCGTTCGGCGCCCGCTGCAGCGTCCCGGCCCCGGTTGCGGACGCGCTCGCAGCACGACGGAGGCCGGGAGGCCCGGACGGCCCTCGCGGGCAGTCGGTCCTTCCGGCCTCCGGCATGCAGGCGTGCGGCGGGCGGTCAGTCGCGCGAGGTCGAGAACGCCGCGTCGAAGGCGTCGGCCGGCGGCGTGATCGCGTTGAGCTTCCGCACGAAGGCCAGGGCCTCGGGGGCGCCGTCGAGGCGGTCCATGCCGGCGTCCTCCCACTCGACGCTGGTCGGGCCGGTGTAGCCGATCGCGTTGAGCGCGCGGAACACCGGCTCCCACGGGACGGCGCCGTGCCCGGTCGAGACGAAGGTCCACCCGCGGCGCGGGTTCGCCCACGGCAGGTGCGAGCCGAGGACGCCGTTGCGGCCGTCGAGGTTGGTGACCGACTCCTTCACGTGCACGTGGAAGATGTGGTCGGCGAAGTCGAGCACGAACGCGACGCTGTCGAGCTGCTGCCAGACGAAGTGCGACGGGTCGAAGTTGAAGCCGAACGAGGCGCGGTGGCCGATCGCCTCGAGGGTGCGCTTGGCGGTCCAGTAGTCGTAGGCGATCTCGCTCGGGTGCACCTCGAGCGCGTAGCGGACGCCGACCTCCTCGAAGACGTCGAGGATCGGGTTCCAGCGGTCGGCGAAGTCCTGGTAGCCGGCGGCGATCCACTCGTCGGAGGCGGGCGGGAACATGGCCACGCCCTTCCAGATCGACGAGCCGGAGAAGCCGTTGACCTGCGTCACGCCGAGCGCGGCGGCGAAGCGGGCGGTGTCCTTGAGGTCCTGGGCGGCGCGCTGCCGGACGCCCTCGGCGTCGCCGTCGCCCCAGACGCGGTCGCTGAGGATGTCGCGGTGGCGCTCGTCGATCGGGTCGTCGCAGACCGCCTGGCCGGTGAGGTGGTTCGAGATCGCGAAGACCTGGAGGCCGTTGCGCTCGAGGATGTCCTTCCGGCTCTGCACGTACTCCGCGTCGTCCCAGCGCGCCACGTCGATGTGGTCGCCCCAGCAGGCGATCTCGAGGCCGTCGTAGCCCCACTCCCCCGCGAGGCGCGCCACCTCCTCGAACGGGAGGTCGGCCCACTGGCCGGTGAAGAGGGTGATCGGTCGCGTCATCGCGGATTCCTAACTCTCGACTCCCGCGCGCCGTCGCACCGGGAGAGGTAATTTGAGGGTTCACGCAACATATCAGGCACTCCCGCGAGCCCGAAAGGAACCGATCATCGCCCCGATCGCCGGCGCACTGTCGCGCACGCCCACCCTCGTCACCGCCACTGCGGCCCCGACCTGGGAGGAGGGCCTGATCGTCGGCAGCGGCCGCGTCGGCGCCGTGGTGCACGGCCCGGCCGACGCGCTCACCGTCTCGCTGGCGCACGAGCGCTACTTCCTCCCCGTCAATGCGCGGCCCGCCGCCCCGGACCTCGCCCCGGTGCGGGACGAGCTGCGGAGTGCCCTGCTGGCCGGGGACGCCGACGCGGCGAGCGACCTGCTCGAGCGCGGGGCGCGGGCGAGCGGCTACGACGGCGGCCTGATCTGGACCGATCCGCTCGGGCTGTGCGCGACGCTGTCGATCCGCACGGCCGGCGGGGTCGCGTCGAGCCGGCGCCTGCTCGACCCGCTGCTGGGCGAGGTCGCGGTCGAGTGGACCGACCTCGACGGCGGGCGGCACGCGGTGCGACTGATCGCTCCGCACGGGGGCGAGAGCGTCCGGCTGCGGGTGGAGTCGGAGCGCGACGGCGAGAGCACGGTCGAGCTCGGGCTGGGCGCCGGGGACGCGACCTCGTTCGACACGGGCGTGCCGGACGCGTCGGCCGTGGTCGAGGCGACGGTCGAGGGCGGTGCGGTCGGACGACTGCTGGCCGTCGCCGGGACCGGAAGTGCCGAGACCGGGGGCGAGCGGATCCGCGCGACGGTCACCGCGGCGACCGGGGCGCCGTGGGACGTTGAGGGCGTCGTGACCCGCTCGACGGTGTCGGTCCCGGCCGGTGCGGGCGCGCTCCTCCGTGTCGATCTGTCGCTGGCGGGCGACGAGCCGGCGAGCCGGGAGCGTGCGGGCGGCGAGTCGACGGGCGACGACGCCTCGTGGGCGGAGCTGCGCGAGGCCCAGCGCCACGGGCACGGCCGGCTGGTCGGCGCCTCCTCCCTCGATCTCGCCGGCGCCTCCTCCGCGGTGCTCACCGAGGACCTCTGGGAGGAGGCGCGTGCCGGCGACGAGGGTGCGCGCCGCCGCGTCGTCGAGCTGGCGTACCTCAGCGGCCGCGCGAACATCGTCGCCTCCACCGGCGAGCTGCCGCCGACGCTGCAGGGCGTCTGGCAGGGCACCTGGCGGCCGGCCTGGTCGGCCGACTACACGCTGAACGGCAACGTGCAGAACGGCGCGATGGCGGGGATGATCCCGACCGGCACGCCCGAGCTGGCGCTGTCGATCCTGGAGCTGGTGCTGCCGCACCTCGACGACTACCGCGAGAACGCGCGCCTCGTCTACGGGGCGGAGGGGATGCTCCTGCCGTCGCGGATGTCGACCCACGGCCGCGCCGACCACTTCGCGGCGAGCTACCCGCACCTCTTCTGGACGGGCTGCGGCGGCTGGGTGCTGCGCCTGGCCGCCGACGCCGTCGCGGCCACGGGGGACCGCGGCATCGTCGACGACCGGCTGTGGGAGCTGGCCGAGGGCGTGCTGCGCTTCGCCGAGACCGGGACGACCGTGGTCGACGGGGTGCGCCGGATCGTCCCCTCCTACTCCCCCGAGAACACACCGGGTGGTGCGCGCTCGCCGATAGCGGTCGATGCGACGATCGACGTCGCCGTGCTGCGGGACGCCGCGCGGGCGACGGCGCTGCTCGGCCGGGCCCGCGGCGACGACTCGCTCGACGAGCGCTGGGCGCGGGTGGTCGCGGAGCTGCCGGAGTACCGGGTCGCCGAGGACGGCACGCTGGCGGAGTGGATCGACCCGCGGTTCGCGGAGGAGATCGCGCACCGGCACGCGTCGCAGCTGTACCCGCTCTGGTACGCGGGCGACGCGGCCTTCGAGGGCCCCGGCGCCTCCGCGGTGCGGCTGCGGGCCGCCGCGGCGGCGACGGTGGCGGCGAAGATCGCGTGGCGGGCCGAGGCGCCGACCGCTCCTCCCGGGCGGATGGAGATGGCGTTCGGGCTGGTGCAGGTGGGCGTCGCGGCGGCGGCGCTGGGTGACGGGGAGGCGGCGCTGACCTGCGCGGAGTGGCTCGCGGTCGAGCACTGGTCACCGACGCTGACGACCCGGCACGACGCGGGGCGGATCTTCAACCTCGACGCCAGCGGCGGACTGCCGGGGCTCGTGGCGGCGATGCTGCTGGGATCGGATGACGAGACGCTGACGGTGCTGCCGGCACTGCCGTCCGCGTGGGCGCGGGGTGCCGTGACGGGGCTGCGCGCGCGCGGCGGGGTGGTCGTGGACCGGCTGGAGTGGTCGCCGGGGCGGGCGTCGCTGTGGGTGCGGCGGGTGCCGAGCGCGGAGTGGCTGGCACCGGCGGGCGGGACGCGGGTGCGCACGCTGCGCGACGCGGTGCTGCGCGTCGACGGGCGCGAGGTGTCGGGCGGGCTGGAGCTCGGTGCGGAGGCGGTGCGCGTCGACGTGGAGTGGCGCGGCTGAGGGCGCTGCTGAGGGTCCGGCTGCGGCACGCGGAACGAGCTCCGGTCCGCCGACGGAGGCGGAGCAGCGCACCGGGCGTCGTCCCCGCTGGCCGCCGGACCCGCCGTGTGGCCGCGTCGACGTGAGAACGAGACGCGCGCCGGATGCGGTGGGTCGGGTCAGCTCCGCGAGTGCCCGTAGCGGTCGTAGACGCGGTTGCGGGCCGCCCGCTCGGCGGCGGGCAGGCGCTGCGCGTCGGCGATCTCGTAGACGCCGAAGGTGTCGCGCAGGCGCGAGGCCGGGTCGACCTCGACGAAGGTGCACCAGGGCAGCCAGTGGTGGTGGCTGCGCAGGGTCTGGGTCGCGAAGTCGCCGCTCTCGTGGCCGAGGCCGGGCATCGCGTAGCCGATGCTGCCGTCGACGTCGGTCGACTGGCGGGTGTTGCGGTGCAGGAACTCGGCGAAATCGAGGTAGTGCTCGTCGCCCGTGATCAGGTGCAGTCGGTAGTAGCTGTACGAGCAGGCCGCCATGTAGACGTCGGCGCCGCCGCCGAGGGTGATGATGCTCTGTCCGCTGATCGAGTACCGGTTGAAGGGATGCGCCCAGGGCGCGCGGACCGGGAAGGACCACGCGTAGGTCCAGGTCTCCGTGTAGTCGGCGGCGCGGACGGCGCCCTCCAGCCAGCGCGGCTCCTCCGTCAGGTCGTACAGCGCGAGGAAGCCGAACAGCCCGTAGATGCCCGCCTCCTTGTCCTGGATGTCGGCGTTGTCGCAGGTGCCGCCGCGGTACTCCAGCGTGCGGTGGATGTTCGCGAACGACCACTCGCCGGCGCGCACGGCGGACGCGAGGTAGCGCCCCTCCCCCGTCACGAGGTGCAGCTGCACGAGGAAGCGGATCATGCTCGGGGTGTTCGAGCGCGAGTCCATCCGCACCGAGCCGTCGGCGTTGTAGGCGCGGTGGAAGCTGCCGTCGGCGTCCTGCACCTCGAGCAGCCAGTCGGCGGTCCGCCGGCAGAACTCGAGCCAGAGCGGGCGCTCGTCGCCGAGGTCCCGCAGGTGCAGGTAGGCGTCGAGGATCGCCTCGACGCCGTCGGCGAGCATCCGCAGGTAGTGCGGGTACGGCTCGAAGCCGCCGAGCGAGGGGTTGAAGCACATCCGCGGCGGGCCCGACTCGGGCAGCGCGGTCCGCGCCCAGAAGTCGACGATGCCGACGCCCTGCTCGAACGCCTCCGGCACACCCTCGCGGTCGCCGTAGCGCAGCAGCTGGTAGCCGATGCCGGGCTGCTGCCCGACGAAGCCGAACTGGAAGGAGACGCTCGAGACGTCGAGGTCCGGCAGCTGGCAGGCGAACGGCAGGCCCCAGGAGTCGCCGTAGCGGCGGGTGAGCCGCTGGAGGATCGCCATGCCATTGTGGAAGTGCTGCTCGTTGTCGACCTCGAACAGGTCGTCGCGCAGGCGCGCGTAGGCGCTGCGCCAGGTGGCGCGCATCATCGTCGCGAAGTCGTCGTGGCGGCCAAGGTCGACGGCCACGGCGTAGCGCTGGCGGAAGCCGACCTCGACCGGGTGGTTCACCCGCTGCAGGGCCTTCGGGGCGGCGTCGTAGTCGAGGCCGGAGTAGGGGTTGTCGATCGGGCGCTCGCCGTCGGCGCCCGGGTGGACGTAGTCGATCGACAGGCCCGCGGGCGGCACGTCGAGCGGGGTCCGCACGCCGAAGCCGTAGTAGAGGTAGTTCAGCGTCGTGCCCTGCGGGCGGCTCAGGCCGATCGAGCCGACGGTGCACTCCGGGTCGGTGAAGTTCTCCGAGCGGACCACGTCCAGGCGCGGCAGCGTCGCGTCGGCCGCCCAGCGCGAGAGCGCCACGGTCTCGCCGGTCGCGAGGCTCTGCGCGGCGAACAGCGGCAGCGCGTAGTGCGTCTCGGTGCGCCAGAAGTACTCGCTGCCGGGGTCGCGGCCCATCGCGTCGGCGGGCCCGAAGGCGTTGTCGCGGTACCAGGCGCCGGGGGCGAAGCACTCGTAGTCGCGGAGGTCGTCGGACCCGGTCAGCCCGAGCGAGACGGCGGTGGAGAAGCCGAGCTCGCCGCCGGCCGCCAGCACCTCGACGTCGCGGTGCACGGAGAAGCCGTCGCCCGCGACGCGCCAGACGTCGGTGACGGCGAAGGACGACCCGGAGCGGACGGTGATCGTCCCGCTCGCGGTGATCGCCCCCTCCGACAGCGAGACGTCGTCGTAGGGCGCGCCGGAGTACTCGCTGATCGCGGCGACGGTCTTGACCGTGACGCGCAGCGGCCGGTCGTTCGCGTAGAGGACGCTCTCGCCCGCGAGCACCTCGAGGCCGCCCGCCTCGACGCGGAGGGTGTAGTCGCCGGAGCGCAGTTCCACGGTGGTCCCTTCCCGGAGGGTCATCTCAGCTCTTCTCGTCGTGCGCGCGGGGGCCGGCCGATCGGGCGGCCCCCGCCGGCTCGTCCTCGAGCCGCTGCGCCCCCGGATCGAAGCGCCGCGAGCCCGGCCGGAACAGCAGCGCGACGCCGCCCTCGACCAGCCCCGCGAGCAGCAGCAGGATCGCGAACGGGATCAGCGAGATCTCGGCCCACGCGCCCATCACCGGCATCACCAGTCCGGCCGCCGTGAAGCTGACCGTGCCGAGGATCGCCGTGACGCTGCCCGCCTCGCTCGACGGGCCCTGCAGCGAGAGGTACTGCACCGGGGCGAAGCCGAGCGAGCGGCCGGCCAGCGCGAACGTCAGCGCGCCGACGACGACGAGCAGCGGCTGCGTGCCGGTGAGCGCGAGCACCGCGACCACGACGGCGCCGAGCGCCGTGACGATCGCCGAGGCGAACATCGCGAACCGGGGTCCGAACCGCGGCACGATCACCCGTCCCGTCGTCTGCCCGACCGCGATCGTCACGAGCGAGGTGACCAGGAACAGCAGCCCGTACAGGTCGGGACCGACCGCGTAGACGTTCGTGTAGAGGAAGGGAGCGGTCGCGAGATACGCGAAGCCGACCGACCAGCCCGCGGCCGAGGCGGCGGCGAGCGCCAGCACGCGCGGCCGCCGGAGCATCCCGAAGGAGTTGCGCAGCGACGGGCCGAGCCCGCCCTGGTGCCGCCGCTCGCGGGGCAGCGTCTCGGGCAGCACCAGGAGCGCGATCACGGTCGCGAGCGCTCCCCAGGCGGCGACCGCGAGGAAGGAGCCGCGCCAGTCGATCACCTTGGTCAGCTGCGCGCCGACGGAGGGCACCAGGATCGGGAAGACAGAGACGATCACGGCGAGGTTCGCGAGCATCGTGACGAGCCGCTTGCCGCTGTAGAGGTCGCGGACGATGGCGGTGACGACGACGCCCGCGGCGGTGCAGGCGGCGCCCTGGACGAAGCGGGCCGAGAGCAGCACGGCGGTGTCGGAGGTCATCGCCGCGACGAGGCTCGCCGCGATGTGCAGCGCCGCCGAGACGCCGAGCGGCCACTTGCGGCCGACCGCGTCGCTGAGCGGTCCTGAGACGAGCTGGCCGGCCGCGAAGCCGAAGGTGGCGCCGGTGACGACCAGCTGGGCGGTCGCCACCGAGACGCCGAGATCGTCCTGCAGCGTCGGCAGGAACGGCAGCACCAGGTCGATGGTGAGCGGCCCGAAGCCGACGAGCATCGCGAAGATCGGCAGCAGGAGGCGGCCGCGGGGCATCGCCCGGGCGGCGGTGGAGGCGGTCATGAGCGCGGAGCGCAGGTCACGGAGGGGATCCTGTCCATCAGCTCCCGGCCGAGACCGGGAAGTAGAGCGAGAAGGGTTCGTCGACGACCTCGTGCAGAGGCCGGAAGCGGACGGCGGCGGGCTGGCCGACGGCGCGGTATCCGCGCAGCCACTGGGTCCACTGCCGCTCGTTGTCGGGGGCGAGCAGGGCGGGGGCGTCCTCGAGGCGCCCCCGCAGCGCGATCTCGCGGTCGACGAGGCCGGCCAGCACGATCGGGCCCTCGACGAAGGCGACCGTGCCCGGCTCGTCCGGGATCGGCACGGCGCGGATCTCGGTGCCGAAGGCGAGGTCGACGCTCGTGCGGCCGCCGGGGTGCTCGATCAGGAGCGCGCCGTCGCCCGCCCGGACGCGCTCGGCGTCGCCCGCGACCCCCGGCTCGCCGACGGTCCACTCCGGCACCCGCAGCCGCACGTGCAGCGCGACCCCCTCCTCCGAGACGATCTCGACCCGGATCCGCGAGGCGGTGGGGCGGTGCACGTCGCCCGCGGCACCCGCGTTGGCGTCCGGGCCGACGTAGCCGGCGGTGTCGAGCACCTCGACCCGCACCGCCGCGTCGCCGGCGGCGGTCGGCAGGCGCAGGCTCGCGTCGACGTGCTGCGCGATCGTCAGCTCGGCGTCGCCGCCGCGGTAGAAGACGAGCCCGGAGTGGCGCGTGTGCGCCTGCACCAGCGTGCCGTGGCAGCACCAGAAGTCCTCGGTCGGGCTGCCCCAGTCCTTGCGGGCGCCGCCCTCGAGCGGCAGGAAGTAGGCGACCATCCCGGTCCGCGGGTTCTGCTGGGCGAGGAGGCCGTTCCAGAGGTTCCGCTCGATGTAGTCGGCGTAGGCGAGGTCGCCGGTCCAGCGCAGCAGCACGTCGGCCAGCCGGATCATGTTGTAGACGACGCAGTGCTCCTGCGTCTTCTCGCCGCGGCGAGCGGCGAACGCGAAGGGCGGCGTCCAGATCTCGCCGGAGGTCTGACCGCCCGTGCAGAAGGTGCCGCGGAGGGTGACCGCCTGCTCCCAGTAGGCCTCGACGATCCTCCGCCAGCGCTCGTCGCCGGTGACCTCGTAGGCGCGGGCGGCGCCGAGCACCTCGGGGATCGTGGTGTTGGCGTGCATGTTGGTCAGCACGTCGCGGCCCTCGAGCAGGCCCTCGAAGAGGGAGCGGCGGTCGTAGCGGCCGAGTAGCTCGGTGTAGACGGGGTCCCCGGTGATCGCGAGGAGGTCGGCCCAGACCTCGAGCATGCCGCCGGTCTCGACCTCGAGGATCTCCTGGAACGCGGCGTCGTCGAATCCGCGGACCCACTCCAGCAGCGGGACCGTGGCGGCCCGCGCCATCCGCAGCGCCCGCTCGTCGCCGAGGTCGAGGTGCAGGTCGACGAGGCCCATCAGCAGCTTGTGCATCGCGTACTGCGGCGCCCAGATGGGGCGGCCGGTCGCGAGGCGGTCGAGGTAGCCGCGCGGGATCGCCCAGATCCAGCCGCCGCCGTTCTCCTCCTGGCAGCGCTCGAGTCCGTCGAGCACGGAGTCGATCCGGACGCGCAGCAGCGGGTCGCCGGTGACCGCGACCTCGCGGGCCGCGGCGGAGAGCCAGTGGCCGAGGAAGTGCCCGCGCAGCTGGGAGCCCGGCGTCTCCCAGCCCCAGTGCCGGTCGAGGCCGCGGGCCTCGCGCGAGTCCTGCGAGGGGTGCAGGTGCCAGCCCTGGTCGCCGATCCCGGCCTCGATCAGGAAGTTCTGCAGCAGCCCCTCATCGGTGAGCGAGAGGAGGTAGTCGCGGTTGAGCCGCCGCCGCGCGTCGAGCACCCCGCGCTCCAGGCGGGTCTCGTGCGGGGCCGGGTGGGTCAGCGGCATGGGTGCTCCTCGTCGAGGCGGTGGGTGGTGGGGGTGAGCGGTGCGAGCGGTGGTCGATCGGCGCGGGTCGATCCGCGCGGTGGTCCATCCGACCGAGGGTCGAGATCGATCTCTCGCTGTACTCAGACCAGGATCGACGATAGGAATGGGGACATGCAATCCCCGAGAGTGATCCATCTCGTCGCCGATGACGTGTCCGCCCTCCTCACTCAGTCGGGAGGCGACCTGCCCGTGCTGCTGCACTGGGGTCCGCGACTCGACGCGAGCGACGACGATCTCGCAGCTTTCGCAAGAACTCCCGCGCGGACGGGGATCGAGGGCTCCTCCGACGTCCCCTACGAGCCCGGGATCCTGCCCGAGCACACCTTCGGCTGGGCCGGCCTGCCGGGTCTCCGGGTGCACCGGGAGGGCGCCGGCTGGTCGCCGAGGCTGACCGTGGACACCGTCTCGGTGGACGGGGAGGCCCTCGCGGAGGGCGCGGTCGCGCAGGCCGGCAGCGCCGCCGTGACCGTCGAGGCGCACGACGCGCAGGCCCGGATCGGGGTCGTCCTAGAGATCGTTCTCTCTCCTGCCGGACTGCTCAGGACCCGCGTCTCGGTCCGCAACGACGGCGCCGGGCACCTCGAGGTGATCGGCGTCGACCCCGCCCTCCGGATCCCGACCGAGGCCCGCGAGATCCTGGACTTCTCCGGCCGCTGGGGCACCGAGAAGATCCCCCAGCGCCACCCCGTCGTCACCGGCACCCACTCCCGCTCCTCGCGGCGCGGCCGCACCGGCCTGGACGCGACGACGGTCGTCGCGGTCGGCACCCCCGGCTTCGACTCCGCCGACGGCCGGGTCTGGCTCTGCCACGTCGGCATCGGCGGCAACCACGAGCACGCGGTGGAGCGCGGCGACGGCTGGCTCGCCTTCCGCGGCGGCGAGCTGCTCCTGCCCGGCGAGGTGCGCCTCGCGAGCGGCGAGAGCTACTCCTCCCCCTGGATCTCCGGCAGCTTCGGCCACGGCCTCGACGCCGCGGCCGCCCGCTTCCACGCCCACCTCCGCGGGGTCTCCCGCTCCTCGCGCCGGCCGCGCCCGGTGACGCTCAACGTCTGGGAGGCGGTCTACTTCGACCAGGACCTCGCCGTCCTCGCCGAGCTGGCCGACCGCGCCGCAGCCCTCGGAGTCGAGCGCTACGTGCTCGACGACGGCTGGTTCCTCGGCCGCAGCGACGACCGCGCCGGCCTCGGCGACTGGACGCCCGACCCCGTCGCCTGGCCCGACGGCCTCCTCCCCCTCGCCGAGCACGTCCGCGGCCTGGGCATGGAGTTCGGCCTCTGGGTCGAGCCCGAGATGATCAACGAGGACTCCGACCTCGCCCGCGCGCACCCCGACTGGATCCTGCGGGCCCGCGAGGAGCTGCCGCCGCGGTTCCGCTTCCAGCAGGTGCTCGACCTGACGAATTCCGACGCGTTCGCGCACATCCTCGGCGTGCTCGACGGCCTGGTCGCCGACCTCGGCGTCGCGTACCTCAAGTGGGACCACAACCGCGACCTGATCGACGCGGGCCACCCCGCCACAGGGACGGCCGCGGTGCACGAGCAGACGCTCGCGCTGTACCGGCTGATCGACGAGCTGCGCGCCCGGCACCCGGAGCTCGAGATCGAGAGCTGCGCCTCCGGCGGCGGCCGGGTCGACCTGGGGATCCTCGAGCGCACCGACCGCGTGCACACCTCCGACAACCAGGACCCGCTGGACCGCTCGCGGATGCTGCGCTGGACCGGGCTGCTCGTGCCGCCGGAGATGCTCGGATCGCACGTCGCCTCGCCGGTCAACTCCGTCACCGGTCGCACCAGCGACCTGCACACCCGCTGCGCGATCGCCTTCCTCGGCCACTTCGGGATCGAGTGGGACCTCCGCGAGCTGGACGCGGAGGAGGAGCCCGTGCTGGCGGGCTGGATCGCGTCGTACCGCGAGCACCGCGGCCTGATCGCGACCGGCCGGGTCGTCGGGGGCGACGACTCCGACCCCGACGCGCCGTCGCTGCGCGGCGTCGTCGCGCCGGACGGCTCGGAGGCGCTGTACACGCTGGTCACGCCTGCGCTGACCGCGGACTCGCGCCGCCGCGTCCGCCTCCCGGGCCTGGATCCGCGGGCGCGCTACCGGATCGAGACCGCGCGCCCCGGCTCGCTCGGCCCGCCCTGGCAGAGCCCGCACTGGCTGGAGTCGACGGTGCCGCTGGACTCCGACGCCCCGGCCCCCGCCTACTCGGGGAGCCTGCTGGGCGAGGCGGGCCTGGACCTGCCGACCTTCCACGCCGACCGCGCGATCGTCCTGCGGGTCGTCCGCGAGACCGCGTGAGCACCGCCGCCGACCCCGGCGTCCTCGACACCGCCGGCACCGCCGCCGACCCGTCCGCCACCACCCTGGAGCACCCCGTGAACAGCACCGTCACCGTCGACCTCGACCGCCCCGGCGCCACCATCAGCCGCCACCTCTACGGCCACTTCGCCGAGCACCTCGGCCGGTGCATCTACGACGGCTTCTGGGTCGGCGAGGACTCGCCCGTCCCGAACGAGGGCGGGATCCGCCTGGACGTCGTCGAGGCCCTCCGCGCCCTCGACATCCCCAACCTCCGCTGGCCCGGCGGCTGCTTCGCCGACCGCTACCACTGGACCAACGGCATCGGCCCGCGCGAGGAGCGCCCCGGCCTGGTCAACACCCAGTGGGGCGGAGTCGCGGAGGACAACTCCTTCGGCACCCACGAGTTCATGGCGCTCTGCGAACTGCTCGGCGCCGACGCCTACATCTCGGGCAACATCGGCTCCGGCACCGTGCAGGAGATGGCGGACTGGGCCGAGTACCTCACCGGCGCGGGCAAGTCGCCGATGGCCGACCTGCGCCGCTCCCACGGCCGGGAGGAGCCGTGGACCGTCCGCTTCTGGGGGCTCGGCAACGAGACCTGGGGCTGCGGCGGCAACATGCGCGCCGGCGCCTACGCCGACCTGGCGCGGCAGTTCGGGACCTTCGTGCGGAGCGGCAACGACACTCCGCTCTACCGCGTGGCGGCCGGAGCCGACGGCGCCGACACCCACTGGACGCAGACGCTGATGGAGGTGATCCCCGAGATCGAGGGGCACCCCTTCTCCTCCGTGCCGTGGGAGTCGGTCTCGGTGCACTACTACACGATCGGCGGCAGCTGGCACGCGAAGGGCAGCGCGACCGACTTCGACGCCGACACCTACTGGAGCACGATCGTGGCCGCGCAGGGGATCGAGGAGCTGCTCCGCTCGCACGCCGCGGTGATGGACGTCCACGACCCCGAGAAGAAGTACGGGATGGTGCTCGACGAGTGGGGCACCTGGTGGGACGTGGAGCCGGAGACCCATCCGGGCTTCCTCTTCCAGCAGAACACGATCCGCGACGCGATGGTCGCGGCCTGGCACTTCGACGTCTTCCACGGCTTCGCCGACCGCCTGACGATGGCGAACATCGCGCAGACGGTGAACGTGCTGCAGGCGATGCTGCTGACCGACCCGGACGGCGGCGAGATGGTCCGCACGCCGACCTACCACGTGTTCGAGATGAACAAGGGGCACCACGACGCGACGGTGCTGCCGACCACGGTCGCCGGCCCGACGCACACGGTCGACGGCCGCGAGATCCCCGTCGCCTCCGCCTCCGCCTCCACGAAGGACGGCCGCGTCCTGGTCTCGCTGACCAACGTCGACCTGGAGGAGACGCTCGAGGTCTCCCTCGACTTCCGCGGCGGGACCGTGACCGGCGCGACCGGCCGCCTCCTGACGGCCGACCGCCCCGACGCGCACAACCGGCCCGGCGCCGCCGACGAGGTGAGCCCCGTCGCCCTCGAGGGCGTCGAGACCACGGCGACAGGCCTGCGCGTCACGCTGCCCCCGCACTCCTTCGCGACCGTGACGCTGGAGCTCTCGTGATCGCCGCGCGCACGGAGGCCGCCCGCCGCCCGCCGATGGGCTGGAACAGCTGGGACTGCTTCGGCGCCTCGGTGACGGAGGAGGAGGTGCTCGCGAACGCCGAGTACCTCGCCGAGCACCTCCTGCCGCACGGCTGGGACACGGTCGTCGTCGACATCCAGTGGTACGAGCCCGATCCCGGCACGAGCGACTACCAGGAGGTGTCGGAGCCGGTGCTCGACGACTGGGGACGCCCGCAGCCCGCCGTCGGCCGCTTCCCCTCCGCGGCGACGCGCGGATTCACGGCGCTGGCCGCGCGCGTGCACGCCCTCGGCCTCCGCTTCGGGGTGCACCTGATGCGCGGCGTCCCCCGCCGAGCGGCCGAGCTCGGCCTGCCGGTGCTCGGGGCGGAGGCGACCTGCGCCGGCATCGCCGACCGCGGGAACGTCTGCCCGTGGAACCCGGACAACTACGGCGTCGACATGAGCGCGCCCGGCGCGCAGCAGTACTACGACTCCGTGATGGCGCAGCTGGCCTCGTGGGGCGTCGACTTCGTGAAGCTCGACGACGTGCTCTACCCGCCGATCCAGGCGGAGGAGATCGCCGCCCTCTCCCGCGCGATCGACGCGACCGGCCGTCCGATGGTGCTGAGCCTCTCCCCGGGCAGGCAGCTCTCGCTCGAGAACCTCGAGGTGCTGCGGTCGACCGCGCAGATGTGGCGGATCTCGGACGACTTCTGGGACGACTGGGCGCACCTGCACGAGCAGTTCCAGCGGGCGGCGCGCTGGGCGCCGCACCAGCGCCCCGGCGCGTGGGCCGACGCCGACATGCTGCCGCTGGGGCGGATCGGCGTGCGCGCGCACGTGGGCGAGGACCGGCTCTCGCGGTTCACGCCCGCGGAGCAGCGGACGCTCGTGACGCTGTGGTGCCTGCTCCGTTCGCCGCTGATGATGGGCGGGCACCTCCCGGACACGCCCGCCGACACGCTCGCGCTGCTGACGAACGGCGACGTCCTCGCGCTTCTCGGCAGCGACGGCAGCCGCGAGATCGTCCGCGACGGCGACCTGGTGGTGTGGTCGGCGTGGCGCGGCGACGAGCAGTGGCGCGGAGTGTTCTGGCTGGGCTCGTCGGCGCGGTCCTACTCGGCGCATCTGGCCGACCTGGGCTGCTCCGGCGCGACCTCGGCCGTCGACGTGTGGAGCAGCGCCGAGCTGCCGATCGTCGGCGGCGCCGTCGAGCTCGAGCTCGGGCCGCACGGCTGCCGCCTGCTGCGCCTGGCCTGACGCGCGGGCGCCGGCCGGGGCGGGCGGGCCCGCCCGCCCCGCCCCGCCCCGGCGAGAAGCCAGGAGTCGTCGCACTCGAGACCGACTGCGACAACTCCTGCGCACTCGCGGAACCGCGATCGGGATGAGCCCGACGAGAAGCCAGGAGTCGCGAGCGGCCTCGGGACGCCGGACCCTCGTCGCTCCTGCGCCGAGCACCCCGAGACTCCATTAGTTGTCGCACTCGACGCCCACTGCGACAACTGCTGCACACTCGCGACCGGCCTCGGGACGCGGGGCGCCCGTCGCTCCTGCGCTGAGCACCCCGAGACTCCAGTAGTTGTCGCACTCGAGATCGACTGCGACAACTCCTGCACACTCGCGGAACCGCGATCGGAGGAGTCCGGCGAGAAGCCAGGACTTGTCGCACTCGGCTTCGAGTGCGACAACTCCTGCGCACTCGCGAGCGGAGTCGGCGGCGGAGGCGGCGGCGGATGCGAAGAGACGCAGGAGGCCGCCGCGCTCGAGCTCGAGTGCGACGGCCTCCGGCCCGTCAGGAGCAGGCGCCCGCGGGTCAGGACTCCGTGTCGACGAGCGAGTCGAGGTGCGCGAGGTCCTCGGACGAGATCTCGAAGTCGACGTCGGCGTTCTCGACGATGCGCGAGGGCGTCGTCGACTTCGGCAGCGGCAGCACGTCCTTCTCGAGCAGGTAGCGGATGCAGAGCTGCGCCACCGACTTGTCGTACTTCGCGGCGATCTCGCCGATGTCGGAGTTGTCGAGCAGGCCGCCCGTCGCGAGCGGCGAGTAGCCCTCCACGAGGATGCCGTGCTCCTTGCAGTACGCGGTCGTCTCGTCCTGGGTGTTGCCGACGAACCAGCGGATCTGGTTGGCGTGCGGCACCACGTCGGTCGCCGCGATCAGCGACTCCAGATCGGCGACCTGGAAGTTCGAGACGCCGATGGCGCGCGAGCGACCGGCCTCGAGGATCTCCTCCATCGCCTTCCACGCCGCGATGTTGCCCTCGCGGTGGTCCGAGCCCATGTCCTGCCAGGGCCACGGGGCGTGGATGAGGTACAGGTCGACGTGGTCGAGCTCGAGCGCCGCCATGGTGGTCTCGAAGCTCGCCTTCGCGCCCTCGTAGTCCTTCACCTCGGCCGGGAGCTTGGTGGTGATGAACACCTCGTCGCGCGGGACGCCGCTGTCGCGCAGGGCCCGGGCGACGCTCGCCTCGTTGCCGTAGGCGCGGGCGGTGTCGATGTGGCGGTAGCCCGCCTCGAGCGCGGCGGTCGTCGCGTCGTAGGCCTCGGGGCCGTCGGGGATCTGCCAGGTGCCGAACCCGATCTTCGGGATGGCGACTCCGTTGGACAGCGTGAACGTGTCGGTCAGGGCGGGCATGACTCTCCTCTGCATCGGTCTTCTCCGCGGGCCGCCACCGGCGGCGCCGCTCCTTCCACGCTAGGCCGGGCCCCCGGCTCGCGCGGGCCCCTTGCGCTGTGCGCCTCCGGTGCTACGCGGCCGTCGCGCTCCCCGCCGACCCCGCAGAAGTCGCAGGACTCGCGCGCGAGTACCGCCACTTCTGCGCACTCGCGAGCCGGCACCGCCGGCCCGCCCCCGCGAGCGGCCGGCGCCTCCCCCCTGAGGCGCCGACCGCTCAGCCTCGCGCCACCGACCAGGGGGTCCGCAGCGCCCGCTCGGCGAGGAACCGCCGCTCCCCCGTGATCGACACCTCCGCCGTCACCGCCGCGTCCGCCGCCGAGGCGCCGGCCGTCAGCCGCAGCGGCCCGGGGTCCACGGCGAGCCGGCCGTCCTCCCCCGTCACCGCGAGCCGGGCCGCGTCGACGTGGAAGTGCACCGTCAGCGTCTCGCCCGCCGCGATCGGCACGCGCGCGAAGCCGATCAGCTGCGCGACCGGCCGCACCACCGCCGAGGTCGGGTAGCCCGCATAGAGCTGCACCACCTCGACCGTGTCGGCGCCGTCGTTCCGGAGCGATACCGCCACGTCGAGCGATCCGCCGACCGGCAGCTCCGCCGCCGTCGCCAGCTCCGTGTACGTCACCGCGCCGCGGGTCAGCCCGTAGCCGAACGGGTAGAGCGGAGTCGCGTCCAGCGCCGTGATCCCGGGGTTCGAGAGCCCGAGCGACGGCTGCAGGTACGTGGTCGAGGCGGACGGGAGCCGTGGGATCTGCACGGGCAGGCGCCCGGTCGGAGCCACGCGGCCTGAGAGCACGCCGGCGACCGCGGCCGCCCCGTCCGCTCCCGGGAAGAACGCCTGCACGAGTCCGCGCGCCGCTCCGAGCGCCCCGAGCGCGTAGGGCCGGCCCGAGAGGACGACCACCACGGTGGGCACGCCGGTCTCGAACACGGCCGTCACCAGCGGCTCCTGCGCTCCGGGGAGGCGGAGGTCGGCCGCGTCGCAGCCCTCGCCCGAGGTGCCGTCGCCGAAGAGCCCGGCGATGTCGCCGACCACGACGACCGCCGCGTCGGAGCCGCGGACGAGGTCCACCGCCTCCTGCACGCCGTCGGTCGACGCGGAGGTGATCGAGCCGCCCTCTGCGAAGCGCACGCGCGACGCTCCGAACTCCTCCTGCAGCGCCGTCAGCACCGTCGGGATCGACAGGCCGAGGTCGTGCCCGGGGTGCTTGGAGAGCACATGGTTGGGGAACGCGTAGCAGCCGACCAGGCTGCGGAACTGGTCCGCGGCCGGTCCCACGACGGCGAGCGAGCCGGAGGACAGCAGCCCCGCGACGTCCTCGTCGCGCAGCAGCACGACCGACTCCTCCGCGATCCGCGACGAGATCGCGCGGTTGCGAGCGCTGTCGAGGTCGACGTCCTCGGCTCCCTCGGGCACCAGCGGGCCGCCGTCGAGCAGGCCCGCCTCGAACTTGTGGCGCAGGTGCCTGGCCACGGAGCGGTCGAGGTCGGCCTCGTCGACGACGCCCTCGCGGATCAGGCGCGGCAGCTCGCCGTACGCCGCCGTCTGCGGCAGCTCGACGTCGACCCCCGCGTGCAGCGCCAGGCGCCCCGCGTCGGCCGCGTCGACCGCCACGTGGTGCATGGCCTGGAGGAACGGCACCGCCCAGTAGTCGGCGACGACCGTGCCCTCGAAGCCCCAGCGGTCGCGGAGCAGCGTCGTCAGCAGGTGCCGGCTGGCGCTGCTGGGCACGCCGTCGATGTCGGTGTACGAGGTCATCACGCTGCGGGCGCCGCCGTGCCGCAGCGCGGCCTCGAACGGAGGCAGCACCGTGTCGGCGAGCTCGCGCGGCCCCATGCTCACGGGTCCGTGGTTGCGGGCGCCGCGGGAGGCGGCGTACCCGGCGAAGTGCTTCAGCGTCGCGACGACGCCGGTCCCCTCCAGCCCCGCCACGTAGGCGGCGCCG
The DNA here is from genome assembly GCF_002931415.1 of Rathayibacter sp. AY1E8. NCBI lineage: Bacteria > Bacillati > Actinomycetota > Actinomycetes > Micrococcales > Microbacteriaceae > Rathayibacter > Rathayibacter sp. AY1E8. The sequence continues at coordinate 26,709 of NZ_PSVI01000022.1, read as the reverse complement.
AGCTGCGAGACGAGGTACGGGTCCTCGCCGAGGGTCTCTTCGACGCGGCCCCAGCGGTAGTCCTTCACGACGTCGACGACCGGGGCGAGGCCCTGGTGGATGCCGAGGGCGCGCATGTCCGAGCCGATCGCCTCCGCCATCTCGCCCACGAGCTCCTCGTGGAAGGTGGCCGCCCAGGCGAGCGGAGTGGGGAACGCGGTCGCGCCGTACGCGGCCAGGCCGGTGAGGCACTCCTCGTGCGCGATGGCCGGGATGCCGAGGCGGCTGCCGGCGACCACGCGCTCCTGCAGCTCGCGGAGCCGGCGCACGCCCTCCGGGACGGTGACCGGCTCGGTGCCGAACACGCGGGTCAGCTGGCCGAGGCCGCCGGTGAAGAGGTCGTCGCCCGCGGCGGGCCCGTCGTCGAGCTTCGGAGCGAAGTCGTCGGCGGAGTCGGTGAGCCAGACGGAGCCGAGCTGCGCCGCCTTCTCCTCGAGGGTGAGTTCCTGGGTCAGGAGGCGGGCGCGCTCGGCCGGAGGCAGAGCGCGATCCCGCCAGTCCCGCCCGGGAGGACGCGCGGCGTCCGTCCCGGGCAGTGCTGGGGAAGCGTCGTGCATCAGCCCTTGAACGCCCCGTCCATGATCCCGGACACCATCCGGCGGCCGACGAAGAAGAACGCGATCAGCAGCGGGAGGGTGGCCATGAACGATCCGCCCATCGCCAGGGCGACGTCGATCGATCGGTTGGCCTGCAGCTGCTTCAGCGCGATCTGCACCGTGAACAGCTCCGGCGACTTGAGGACGATGAACGGCCACATGAAGTCGTTCCAGACCGCGGTGAAGGTGATCAGTCCGAGGACGAACGCCGCGGGGCGGACCACCGGGAAGGCGATGCGCCAGAACAGCTGCCACGAGTTGGCGCCGTCGATGCGGGCCGCCTGGATCAGCTCGTCGCTGACCGTCGTGGACATGTGCTGCCGCATCCAGAAGATGCCGAAGGCGCTGGCCAGGCCCGGCACGATGATCGCCTGGAGGGTGTCGACCCAGTCGAGCGCCGAGACGATCAGGTACTGCGGGATGATGCTCAGCTGCGCCGGCACCGTCATGGTCAGCAGCACGATGAGGAACAGCACGTTGCGGCCAGGGAACTGCAGCTTCGCGAAGGCGAAGCCGGCCATCGCGCAGAGGATCGCCGAGATGACGGCGATGCTCAGCGACACGATGAGGCTGTTCAGCATCGAGGCGATGAACGGGACGGTGTCGAACACCTTCTCGGCGATCGCCATGAAGTTCGTGCCCGGGTACAGGCGCGGCGGGATCGACGTGACGGCGGTCGCTCCGACCGACGCGACGACGAACATGTAGTAGAGCGGGAAGATCGAGACGAGCACCGCGATCACGAGGAAGACGTAGGTCGGCCAGCCGACTCCGCCGCCCTTCCCGCGCCGCTTCGGCAGCTGTGCCTTCTGGACCGTGGGGGCCAGCGTCTGCGGGACGGCCTGGTCGATCACATCCGACATCAGACGGCCTCCTTCCGGGTGCGGGTGGAGAGGTAGAAGTTGAGGAGGGAGACGAGGACCACGATCACGAACAGCACGACGCCGATGGCGGATCCGTAGCCGAACTTGAACTGGCCGAAGCCCTGCTCGTAGAGGAAGAGCGCCAGCGTCTGGCACTGCCGGCCGGCGCCGCAGGTGAGGCCCGATTCGGGAGCCACCAGGAGCGCCTCCGTGAAGATCTGCAGACCGCCGATGGTCGACATGATCACGGTGAAGACGATGATCGGGCGCAGCGCCGGGATCGTCAGGTGGCGGAACTGCTGCCAGCTGGACGCGCCGTCGACGGAGGCCGCCTCGAACATCTCGCGGGGCAGCGACTGCAGGCCCGCCAGGTAGAGGAGCGTGTTGTAGCCGAACCAGCGCCAGAAGACCATCGTCGAGATGACGATCCAGGAGCCGTAGTTCGTGGCGAGGAAGTTGATCGACGGCAGTCCGAAGATGCCGAGGAACCAGTTGATCAGGCCGAAGTTCTTGTCGAAGATCTGCGCGAACACGATCGCGGTCGCCGCGACGGAGGTGATGTACGGCACCAGCAGAGCCATGCGGAAGAAGTTCGCCCAGCGGAGGCGGGCGTGGTTCAGCAGGTGCGCGAGGAAGAGGGCGAACAGCAGCTGGGGCACCGTCGAGATGATGAAGATGCCGAAGGTGTTGACCAGCGCGTTCCAGAACCGGGAGTCGGCGAAGAGCTGCTGGAAGTTCGCGATGCCGACGAAGGTCTGCTCGCCGATCGGGTTCCAGTCGAAGAGCGAGACGTAGAACGTGAACAGGAGCGGGAAGAGCCCGAAGACGATGAAGATGATGAAGAAGGGCGCGACGTACGCGTAGGGGGCGATCCGCTCCGAGAGGGAGTTGCGGATCCGCGCGGCCTTCTGGACCGGCGCGCTGGGCTGCTTGCGCTGCTTGCGGGGTGGTGCTGCTGTCACCGTTGACACGGGAGTACCTCCGTCGAGAAAGGGGGGGAGGGGCCCGGCGCGCGAGGCGCCGGGCCGCTCGGGTGGGTGGGGCGATCAGCCGCCGATGGCCTGCTTGGCCGTGTCGAGTGCGGTCGACCACGCCTTGTCGGAGGTCACGTTGCCGGCCTCCAGCTCGACGAGGGTGTTGAGGAGCGCCCCGTTGATCGGGGTGGTGTCCGGTCCGTTGTAGAAGGACGGGAACTGCTCGACGGAGGTCGCCATGACCTCGCCGATCTTCGAGTCGCCGAAGAACGGGTCGGTGTACGACTGGACCTCTTCGCTGGCGACCGCCTCGGTGGCGGCGGGCAGCGTGCCCGAGGCCTTGAAGTGGTCGGTCTGGCCCTCGGCCGACATCATCGTCTTGATGTACTGCCAGGCGGCCTCGGGGTGCTCGGCGCGGGCGGGGATGGCGATGACGCTGCCGCCCCAGTTGCCGCCGATGCCGGGGACGCTGGTGACGCGCCAGTTGCCGGCGGTGTCGGGGGCGTCGGTCTTGATGCCGGCGAGGATCCACGAGGGGGCGATCGTCACGGCGAAGGCGCCGTTCGCGCGGCCCGGGGCCCAGCCCGAGGACCAGGCGGCGATGCCGGCGCTGATGCCGGCGTCCTTGGTGTCCACGGCGACCTGGAACGCGTCCTTCACCTGCGGGTTGGTGTCGTAGACCAGCTCGCCGTCGGGCGAGTAGTACTTCTCCGAGACCTGGTTGACGGTCGAGAAGAAGACGCTGGTCTCGATGTTGTCGACGAACGGCTTGCCGGTCGCCTCGGTGTACTTCTTGCCGGTCTCGATGAAGGACGGCCAGTCCTTCCAGAGCTCGGCGACCTGGTCGGGCTCGGTCGGCAGGCCGGCCTGCTCGAAGAGGTCGGCGCGGTAGGCGAAGCCCAGTCCGCCGACGTCGGTCGGGACGCCCACGACGGAGCCGTCGTCGGCGGTCGCGGCGGAGGCGGCCCACGGGAGGTAGGTCGAGGCGACGTCGTCGCCGCCGAGGGTGCGCAGGTCGAGGAAGTTCGAGCTGTTGGCGACGAACTGGGGCAGGTCGTCGTTCTGGATCATGACCAGGTCGGGCACCTTGCCGCCGGCGAGGGCCGCGGTGAGGGCGGTGGCGGTCTCGGTCGTGCTGCCGACCTCGGAGAGCTTGATCTTCGCGTCGGGCATCTTCGCGAGGTATTCGTCGACGCTGTCCTTGGCGTTGATGCCGGTGAAGGACCAGAAGGTGGCTTCGGCGTTCGGGTCGTCCGAGGCGCCTCCTCCCCCTCCGGACGAGCACCCGGTCAGGGTGAGCGCGACTACTGCTGCTGCGGCGGCTACGGCCGTCAGGCTTCTTTTCACGACAATTCCTCTTCGTTGGGGATTCGCAGGGTTTCGGTGAGGGCGGGCCTCAGAGAACGATCTCTTGGCGGCCAACCTAACCCGCCCTCGAGCACGATGCAAGCGAGAACCGGTCTCCGCGAGATAACGATCTCCGCCTAGTATCAAAGGGAAGTTTCGCAAATCGAGCAGTTCCGGACGGCCGCCCGCCGCCCCGTGCGAGTCTTCACTCCGACGCTCTCCCCACCGTGCTCCGCGGGGAGGCACGGAAGCCGGACCCTCCCCTCGCAGAAGGAAGCAGCATGACTCGACCCACGCTGGTGGACGTCGCCCAGGCCGCGGGCGTCTCGCGCGCCACCGCCGCCCGGGTGCTCGCAGGCGGCACCAATGTCGACGTCCGGATGACCGCCGCGGTCGAGCGCGCCGCGAAGTCCCTCGGCTACGAGGCGAACAGCGCCGCCCGGATGCTCCGCGGCGGGCGGGCCGGGGCCATCGCCCTGATCGTCGCCTTCAACGAGCTCGACAGCCTCACCGGGACGTTCTTCACCTCGGTGCTGAAGGGCGCCGCGAAGGGCCTCTACGCCGGCGAGGTGCAGCCCGTGCTGCTGCCCGCCGACCACGACGACAGCGACCGCATCCCCCGCTTCCTCCGCTCGCGGGCCGTCGACGGCGCGATCGTGATCCTCCAGCACGAGATCACCCACCTCGCCCAGGCGCTGGCCGACTCCCCCGTGCCGATCGCCTGGGTCGGCCGCCCTCGCGTCGCCCTGCCCGAGGACGCGATCGTCATCGACTCCGACAACTACGGAGGCGGCCGCCTCGCCGCCCGCGCGCTCGCCGACTCCGGCCGCCGGCGCCTGGGCATCATCGCCGGCCCGCACGACATGGAGCCCGCCCGCGACCGCATCCGCGGCTGGCGCGACGAGCTGACCGGGCTCGGCCTCGACTCCAGCCCGATCGTGCACGGCGAGTTCACCCTCGAAAGCGGTTCCGCCGCGATGGCCCGCCTCCTGCAGCGCCACCCCGACCTCGACGGCGTCTTCGCCTCGTCCGACCTGATGGCCAACGGCGCGATCCGCGTCCTGCAGGCGTCCGGCCGCCGCGTCCCCGCCGACGTCTCCGTGATCGGCTTCGACGACGTCGTCATCGCGACCACCTCGGATCCGACCCTCACGACCATCCGCCAGCCCCTGGAGGACATGGGCCGCGTCGCCGCCGAGACCGTCGTCGCCGTCGTCCAGGGCCGCCCCGTCGACCGGCAGCCGATCCTCGCGACGACCCTCGTGCAGCGCGAGTCCGCATGACCCCGCCTCCCCCGCACCGCCTGATCGTCAGCACCGACGCCGCGAACGAGGCCGACGACCAGTTCGCGATCGTCCAGGCGCTGCTGACCGAGACCCTCGACGTCCGCGGCCTGGTCGCCGCGCACTTCGGCCGGCCGGGGAGCATGCCGGAGTCGCGCGCCGAGATCGATCGCATCGTGGAGTTGGCGGGAGCGACGGTGACCGTCGTCGACGGCGCCGAGTCGGCCCTGCCCGCCGAGGCGTCGGACGGCGCCCGCCTGATCGTGGCCGAGGCGCTGCGCGACGAGGGCCGCCTGTGGATCGCCGTGCTCGGGCCGCTGACCGACGTCGCCGCCGCCCTGCTGCTCGAGCCGTCGATCGCCTCCCGCGACGGCGTGGTCGTCTGGGTCGGCGGCCCGCCCTACGACGAGATTCCCGCCTACAGCCCCGAGTTCAACCTGATCAACGACGTCGACGCGGCGAACCTGGTGCTCGAGTCGGGCATCGCCCTCTGGCAGATCCCGATGCCCGTGTACTCCGGAGTCGGAGTCGGGCACGCCGAGCTCCGCACGCGGCTCCGCGGCACGAGCCCCCTCGGCGACTACCTGGTGGACCAGCTGATCGCGTTCAACGACACCATCCCGTACGGGCCGCTCGACTTCCGGTCGCTGGGCGACAGCCCGGCGATCGGCGCCGTGATGAACCCCGCCGGCGGCCGCTGGCGGGAGTGCCGAGCACCGCGGTTCTCCGCGGACGGCGAGCTCCTGCCCGACGCAGGGCCGCACACGATCCGTGTCTGCGAGGCGTTCGACACTCGCTGGCTGATCGAGGACCTGTTCGCGAAGCTCGTGGAGTTCGGGGAGCGGGCGGGCGGCGAGTAGAGGAGGGCCTCCGCGACCTGGTGGAGCTCGGCCTGATCACCGCTCGCCACACGGTCAGCTGGTGGAAGCTGCACCGTGACCGCAGGAAGATCCTCGCGGCGCTGGACGAGCTCGCGGACCGGTGACCGGATCGCCCGGCTGAGTATCGAGCCGCTTACGAGGAGATCCGCGCCGCGCACGCGGGCGAGTCCGTCCGCGCGATCGGCGGGCGATCAGGCCGACTCGCGGAGCACCAGCTGGTGACGGACGGTGCGGTGGACGTCTGGGCCGCCCCGCGGGAGCTCGCCGGCGATCATGGCGACCGCGAGGTCGAGGGCGTGCCGCGCGAGCTCGTCGAGGTCGACGGCGAGGGTCGTCAGCGTCGGGGCGAGCAGCCGCCCGATCGAGAGGCCGTCGATGCCGACCACCCGGACGTCGCCGGGCACGTCGACGCCCGCCCGACGGCAGGCGGAGAGCACGCCGAGCGCGCAGAGGTCGTTGAACGCGACGATCGCGTCGGCGACCCGTGGGCGGGCGATGATCCGCTCGGTCGCGTCCGCGGCCGCCTGGGCGGTGGGGCCCTCGGCGCGGACGACGGAGGCCCGGAGTCCGCGCGCGGAGAAGGCCCGGATCAGCAGCTCGGCTCGCCGGCTCGGCCGGGCATCCCGCGAGACGTCGACGACCACCGGGCGCCTCACGCCCGATCCCGCCAGATGATCGGCCAGCGCCTCGACGGCGTCGGAGTGGTCGAGCAGCACCGCGGCACGCAGCGGGTCGCCGGTCGGGTCGAGCTCGACGACGGGCACGGAGCCGAGCCGCTCGATCCACTCCGCAGCACGATCGCCGAAGGTGCCGATCACCGCGTCGGTCTGCGCGCCCAGCGCCTGGATCATCCGGTCGGAGTCGGCGGCGAGGCCCACGTCCGCGAGCGACACGTTCCAGCCCCGCGCCGCCGCGACCCGCACGACGGCCGAGGCGAGCTCCGGCGACCACGGATTCCGCAGGTCGTCGACGACGAGCCCGAGCTGGTGCTCGCCGCCGGTGACCAGGCCGCGGCCGAACCGCGACGGTCGGTAGGACAGCTGCTCCGCGGCGTCGAGGACCCGCCGCTTCGTCTCCTCGCTGATGCCCGGCATGCCGTTCATCGCCCGGGTGACGGTCTGGCGGGAGACCCCGGCGGCGGCCGCGACGTCGTGGATCGTCGCGCGGCCGCCGGCCTCGGCACCGCTCAGGCGCGGAGGTCGAGCCATGCCGTCTGCTCCGGAGTCAGCTCGATCGACAGGCCGCGCATCGACGAGCGCAGCTCGGTGATCGTCCGCGGCCCGAAGAGCGGGAAGGTGGGGAACGGCTGTGCGAGCACGTAGGCCAGCGCGATCGCCGTCGCCCCGACGCCGTGCTCGGCCGCCAGCTGCTCGGCCCGGCGCAGGCGCTCGAAGTTGTCCGGCCCGTAGTAGCAGCGCACCAGCTCGGCGTCGCTGGTGTCGTCCGGGCGGGCGCGGCCGGTGAAGAAGCCGCGGGCCTGCGAGGACCACGGCAGCAGTGGGATCTGCCGCTCGACCAGCCACTCCTTCGACGCCCGGTCGGTGACGTGGACGCAGCCCTCCCACGGCACGTCGTACGCCTCGGCCAGGCCGAAGTGGTCGCTCAGCGCCTGGAACCCGGCCCGCCCGTGAGTGCGGGCGTACTCCTGTGCCTCGTCGAAGCGGGCCGGCGTCCAGTTCGAGACGCCGTAGGCGCGGATCCGCCCGGCGCGCTGGTGCTCGTCCATCACGTCGACGAACTCGCCCACCGGCACCTCGAGGTTGTCGCGGTGCATCAGGTAGATGTCGGCGTAGTCGGTGCCCTGCCGCTCGAGGCTCTCGAGCAGCTGCCGGGAGAGCGACTCCGGATCGCAGTAGGGGGTGTGCGCGCCCTTGGTGATCACGACGACGTCCTCGCGGATGCCGCGGTTGCGGATCCACCGGCCGAGGCGGCCCTCCATCTCGCCGTCGCCGTAGATGTAGCCGGTGTCGAAGGCGGTGCCGCCCTGCTCGACGAACGCGTCGAGGATCGCCGAGGCGTGCGCCAGATCCGGCTGATTGTCGACACCCATCACGAGCCGCGACATCCGCTTGCCGACACCGGGGATCTCGCCGAAGAGCATCGGGGTGTCCGACGCCGCGCGCAACGGCCGTCCGGACACCGTCGGGATGTCCGCGGTCTCGGCCTCGAACGGGAAGCGCAGGCCGATCGCGGCGCGCCAGCGGTCGAGCGTGCGGGCCGTCGCGAGCGTCTCCTCGAGCGTCATCTGCTGCGCCTCGACCGAACCGGCCACCAGGGCGTCGGTCGTCGCATCCGCCTCGAGCGCGTAGGGGCTCTCCCCCTCGAACGTGAGGATGCGCGGCTCCTCCCCCACGACGCTGATCTCGATGCCCGCGTCGGACGCACCGAACCACGGGTCGGCCACGTGCAGACGGCCGCGCGTGCCGTGGACTGTCAAGGCGTTCACGTCGTCGAGCGCCACGCCGGTGCGGAGGGTCGCGGTGATGCCGCCGCGGTAGGTCGCGCGGGCGACGCTCCACTCGTCGACGCCGGTCGGGCCGAGGCTGCCCTTCGCGTCGAACTCGACGGGCTCCGCGACGGCGGCACCGGTCGCGGCCTGCACCACGGCCGCCGCGGCGGTGACGGTGTACCCGCCGACGTCGAGGACGCCTCCCCCGGCCGTCGCGGCGTCGTACAGGCGGCCCTCGCGGGACGGGGTGCGGAAGGAGAAGGAGGCGTCGATGTGCACGACGTCGCCGATCGCGCCGTCGCGGACGAGCTCGAGCAGCGCGGCGGTCTGCGGGTGGAAGCGGTACATGTACGCCTCGACCAGCGGCAGACCGGCGCTGCGCGCGGCATCGACCAGTGCCATCGCCGTGCCGTGGTTGACGGCGAGCGGCTTCTCGCAGAGCACGGCCTTGCCGGCCTCGAGCGCCTGCAGGACGAGCGCGGCGTGACCCGTGTGCACGGTGGAGATGTAGACCGCGGTGACCCGCGGATCGGTGAGGACCGCGGCGTAGTCGCCGGCGGTCGCGTCCGCGAAGCCGTGCTCGACTGCCTCGGCGGCGAAGGCCGCGGCGCGCCCCGGATCGGAGCTGCCCGCCGCGACGAGCCGGGCGCCGCGGTCGCTCGCAGGCAGCTGGGAGAGGAACCGGCGCGCGATGCTGCCGGGGCCGAGCACCGCCCAGCCGGGTGCAGGAGTGGTCGGGGTGGAGTCGGTCATGGGGACCCTTTCGCGGCGTCGTCGGCGTGAACGTTCACGCACCACGCTAGGCGGGCGGGAGGGGCCGGGACAAGTGCGGCGTGGAGCCCATACGTGAACGTTCACCACGAGACCGGGGGCGCTCCCCCGCTGCTCGAGCGGCCGGGCGGAGGGAGCGGCGCCGCGATCGCTTCCGATGCCGAGCGCCGCCTCAGGCTCGGCGAGTGACGGCAGCGGCCCGACCCGCAGGTCGCCGACGGCGTCGCTTCACCGGAACACGTCGCCGTCGCGACCGGACGGAGCACGCAGGCAGCGGCGCCGCGGAGCAGCTCGCCTTCGTCGGGGCGCCACGAGGACCGTTTCGAGTGGGGTGCCTCAGCGGGACTCTTCATCGGGCGGGGTTGTCGGGACACTGCTCGCCGCGGGATCCCGCGGCCGGTTCTACTGCGTGCGCGTGTACCGGTGAACGATCCCCATACGGGACGCCGGATTAGCTGAACCCGGCGCTGCTCAAGATCTGCGGACGAGCGTGGGAAGAACGCTGTGATCGACGGTCTCGACGACAGCTGCGGTGACGACGGGCCCGACGGTGAAGCGGCGGGGTGGCGGATAGCTTCGCCGAGAAGGCGCCCGCGCAGCTCAACGAGGAGCGCGACGATCCGGGTTCGCATCTCAGGTCGCCGCCCCTACTCCTCGGGGGGCCTGAAGACGCGGCCAGCCGGGGTCGTGAGACGCATGACGACGGCGGCTCGTGCCCCACATCTCCCGCATTACGGGTCCATGTAGCCCCTGCGCGCATCGAGGCCCTTTTGTATACCACCGCCAGCGAACGTTTCGAGGTGTATGCGGTTCTGCGCGGTCACTGCAGCTCAGAGGAAGGTTGTAGCATCGTGGAAACCTGCCCGAAACGGTGTTTGGGATACAAAAGAGGAGTCCTCGCGGTGACCATCACTCTGGAGCCGCTTCCCCCCTCGCCCTGCTGGGAGCTACACATGTCAGCTGTATCCCGCACCACCGCTCCGCCCGCCTCCGGACACACGGTCGCCTCCGTCCTCGACTCCATCGGCTTCACCCGCGCGCAGTTCTGGATCTTCCTACTGATCCTCGCCGGGGAGTTCTTCAACACCCTCGAGCAGAACTCGGTGGGTGCCATGGGCAGCCACATCAAGGAGACGCTGCAGATCGGCGACATCCAGCTCACGACGATCAACACCGCCACGGTCATCGGCGGACTGATCGGCCGCGTGCTGGCCGGCTACCTCGCCGACCGATACGGCCGCCGCTTCTCGCTCAGCCTCAACCTGCTGATCTACACGCTCGGCGGCCTGCTCAGCGCCGTCGCGATGAACTACGAGATGCTGCTCGTCAGCCGCCTGATCGTCGGCATCGGCATCGGCGGCGAGTTCATGATCGGCCTGGTCATGCTCTCCGAGATGGTCTCCACCCGCTTCCGCGGCACCGCGATCGGCGCCGTCAACGTCGGCGCCGGGGGCCTGGGCAACTTCCTCTCCTACGGCCTGTTCCTGCTGCTGCTCGGCCCGCTGGAGACCCCGCTCGGCGGCCCCGACTCCGTGTGGCGCTGGTCGTTCGTGATCCTCGCCGTCCCCGCGCTGCTGGTCGTCTTCTACCGCCGCAAGCTGCCGGAGACGCCGCGCTGGCTGCTCTCGCAGGGCCGCACGGAGGAAGCGAACCGCTCGCTCGCGATCCTCGCCTCGAACTCGCTCACCCCCACCGCCGCCCGTCCGCCCGTCGAGCTCTCGCCGGACGACCTGCCGCCCGTGAAGATGTCGGCCTCGCCCGCCGCGGTGTTCAGCCGCCCGGTGATCCGCCGCACCGCCGCCCTTGGCGTCGCGTCCTGGATGGCCTTCGGGTCGCAGGTCACGCTGAACTTCCTGATGCCGACCCTGCTGGTCGAGCGCGGCTACTCCGTCTCGGAGAGCCTGCTCTACACGATGATCATGAACATCGGCTCGCTCCTCGGAGCGACCACCGCAGCCCTGATCGCCGGTCGCGTCGGCCGTCGCACCGCCGTCGGCGCCGCCGGAGTCCTCGGCTGCCTCACCGCGCTCGCCTTCGCCGGCTTCGGGAACGGCACCGGGGCGATCCTGATGCTCGGCGCGCTCTTCCAGTTCTTCACGATGGTCACCAACACGACCCTCGCCACCTGGACCGCCGAGATCTTCCCGACCGCGATCCGCGCCTCCGGAGCCTCGATCGTCAACGGCATCGGCAACATCGCCGGAGCGGTCATGCCGTTCCTCGCGGTCGCGCTCTACGGCTCGTTCGCCTTCGCCGGCGTCTTCGGCCTCGCCGCCGTGATGTACGCGGTGCTCGTCGTCGCCTCCCGCTTCGCCCCGGAGACCCGGGGTCGCTCGCTCGAGGACGTCAACGAGAACGCGATCGCCGCCGCCCACTGACCCACCCCGCCCCCTGGCGCTCCGGCACCGTTGGGCGCAACCATCCACCGGACAGCACCACAAGGAGCACCATGGACACCCTCACCGTCTCGGCCACCGCCAACGGACTGAACTACCTCCCCGAGTACGTCGCCGACGTCGGCGGCCTGTTCGCCGAGCGCGGCCTCGCCGTCACCGCCACCGCCTGCGACCCCTGGACCGGCGTCCTCGACGACCTCGACTCCGGCGCCGCCGACCTCGCCCTCGGCGGGCTCTGGGTGCCCGGGATGTACGCCGGAACGAGCCGCGAGCTGACCGTCGTCGGCCAGCTCAACCACCGCTTCCCGATGACGATCGTGGCCCGCGACGGCTCCGGACCGGTCGGGCTGGACTGGCTGGCCGGCAAGGTCGTGCTCGCCCCGGGCGCCGGCGGCAGCGCGCCGTTCGAGTTCACCGCGGGCCTGATCCGCGAGGCCGGGCTCGACGTCTCCGCCACCCGCTGGGCGCGCGACCTGTCCACGGCGATGATGCTGGAGCTCTACCGCGACGGCCTCGGCGACGCGATCGTGCTCGACCTGCTCTCGGCGAAGGAGCTCGTCGCGGCCGGCGGCGGGCAGATCGTCTTCCGCCACCTCGACGCGGGCGTGATGCCCAACAGCGTCTACTACACCCGCACCGAGCGGGTCGAGGAGCTCGCCGACCGCACCGAGCGCTTCGTCGACGCGATCGAGACGGCGATGCAGAGGATCACCGCGGGTGAGGCCGGCGCCGAGATCGACGCGGTGCTCGCCGCGCGCTGGCCCGACCGCGACTCGGCGCTCCTGCACGAGGCCGCCGACGAGATGGCCGCCGGCGGGGTCTGGGACACGACCGTGATCGACGAGGCCGCCTCCGACCGCTGGATGCGGATCCTCGCCGAGGCCGGCCTCGTCACCCGCGCCCCCTCGCTCGCCGAGCTGACCGGCCGCGCGACGGTCGGCGCGCGCTGATGACGCTCGTCCTCGCCTCCGAGCAGATCGCCGGGCTGCTCCCCGACGTCGACGTGCTCGGCGCGGTCGAGCAGGTGTTCGCAGACCTCGGCTCCGGGGCGCTGCACCAGGGCGCGCCGACGGCCCTCGCGGGCGAGGACGACGGGCTGATCCTCCCGATGGCGGTCCGCTCCGATGCCCTGGGCCTGGCCGCCGTGAAGCTGATGGCGGACCTACCCGGAAACGCAGCGCGCGGGCTGCCGACGCAGCGCTCGACCATCCTGGTCACCTCGCTGCTCACCGGGGAGTGCGTGGCCGTCCTGGACGGCGCGCTGATCACCCGGGCGCGCACCGCCGCCGCCTCCGCGGTCGCCACCCGGCACCTCGCCCGGGCGGACAGCCGGGTGCTCGGGCTGATCGGCGCCGGCAACCTCGCCGTCGCGCACGTACGCGCGCTGCGGGCGGTGCGCGACCTGGACGAGATCGTGGTCTGGTCGCGGTCGGACGCGACGCTCGACCGGTTCGAGGAGGCGGTGGGGCGCCCCGTGACCCGCGCCGCGGATCCGCGGGCCGTCGCCGAGCACTCCGACGTGCTCTGCACGCTGACGCCGTCGGTCGAGCCGATCGTGCGCGGCGCCTGGCTGCACGCCGGCCAGCACGTGAACGCCGTGGGCGCCCGTCCGCGGCCGGAGCACCGCGAGCTCGACTCCGCGGCGATGGCGCTCGGCACGCTCGTCGTCGACAGCGCGGCCACCGCGCGGGCGAAGTCCGGAGACCTCGTCCTCGCGATCGCGGAGGGCGCCCTCGACGCGGCGGCCGGGCTGCTCGAGCTCGGCGACGTCGTGGCCGGCACCGCTCCCGGCCGCACCCGGGACGACGAGATCACCGTGTTCGACTCCGTCGGCCTCGCCGCGCAGGACCTCGCGGTCGCCGCCGCGCTGATCGATCTGGCGCGGCTGCGGGACGCGGGCAGCGAGATCCGCCTGTCCGGGGTCCCCGCGGCGGCGGGCCGCTGATGCGCATCGCCGTCGTCAACTGCAACACGACCGAGTCGATGACCGAGACGGCCGCCGCCCGCGCCCGGCTCGCCGTCGGGCCGGGCACCGAGATCGTCGCGATCACGCCGAGCTGGGGCGTCGCCTCGGCCGAGGGCTGGTACGACAGCTTCCTCAGCGCCGCCGCCGTCCTGCACACCCTCGAGCGGCTGCCGGCCGGCATCGACGGCGTCGTGATGGCGGGCTTCGGCGAGCACGGCCGCGAGGGCGCCCGCGAGCTGCTCGACGTGCCCGTCGTCGACATCACGGAGGCGTCCGCGCACCTCGCGATGCTGCTCGGCCGCCGCTACGGAGTGGTCACCACGGTCCGCCGCGCGGTCGGCCAGATCGAGGACAGCCTCACCACCGCCGGCCTGATCGCGCACTGCGCCGCGATCGAGGACACCGGCCTCGGCGTGCTCGAGCTGGAGGAGGATCCGCAGGCGACCCTCGACGCCTTCGTCGCGGCGGGCGAGCGCGCGATCGCCCGCGGCGCCGAGGTGATCTGCCTCGGCTGCGCGGGGATGGCGGGGCTCGAGGAGCACGTCGGCGCGCGGCTGCCCGTGCCGGTGGTCGACGGGGTCGCGGCGGCGGCCGCGCTCGTCGAGACGCTCGTCCGGCAGCAGCTCGGCACCAGCCGGATCGACAGCTACGCCCGCCCGCTGCCGAAGGAGCGCAGCTGGCCCGGCGGCTGAGCGCGGGGCCGAGCGCGGTGGCCGGCGGACCGCACAGGCGGGGCCGAGCGTGTTGAATGGTCGCACCGGCGTCGCGAGGAGGACCGTCATGACACTCGCCAGCACCGAGGAGTCGCTCGCCAGCCAGACCTACCGGACGCTGCGCCGGCAGATCATCCTCGGCCAGCACTCGCAGGGATCGCGGCTGGTCGAGGCCTCACTGGCCGCCGAGCTGCACGTCTCACGACTGCCGGTGCGCGAGGCCGTGCCGCAGCTGGCCAACGAGGGCTTCGTGCGGATGCTCCCACGCCGCTCCACCCGCGTCGCCCAGTGGAGCATCGAGGACGTCGTCGAACTCTTCGACGTCCGACTCAGCCTCGAGACCCTCGCCGCGCGGCTGGCCGCACAGGCCGTCGCCGCCGGTGCGTCACTGCAACCGCTGCTCGACGCGATCGACGCGGAGCACCGTGCCCTCGACAGCGAGGACTGGCTCGAGGTCGCCGAGACCTCGACCGTCGTGCACGAGGCAATCGTCGAAGTCGCCGGCAGCGCCCTGCTCTCCTCGCTGATGCGCGCCGTCACTGGGCGGATGACGTGGCTGTTCTACCTCACCAGCGCACGCGACCAGCGCCAGCAGTCCGACGAGCACCACGGCCTCCTCGACGCGATCCGCGCCGGCAACGACCGCCTCGCCGAGTCGATCGCCTTCACCCACATCGAGAAGGGCCGGGCGCCCTCCCTCGCGATGATCGCCGGACAGTAGCCGCCAATGTGAGGCGGTGCCCCTGCGACCGGTAAACCATCCCTTTGCGGAACACCTGCTCGTGTAGTCGTGCCGTGTGCTGCTCAACCGACGATCACGGCGGTACGCAGAGCCGGAACCCAGCTGGTGACGGCGCCGACGACACCCGAGCCGAGCATCAGCCACTGCCATCGAGCGCGAGAGGGCGTGCCGAGACGCATCGCTACGACCAGGAGAACGAGGGTTGCGAGGGCGACAGAGAACAGCGCCGGCCACGCGACACGGAACGCCGTGCACTGAGGCGGAAGGGACACCGGCGAGATCGGTCACAGTAGCGATCAGATCGAGCAGCGCCGCCTCGTCGTTGGCGACGCGGGCGGAGTGGAGCTTGGCGCCGGCTGCGTCGATGACGACGCAGTGATGGTGCCCCTTCCCCGCATCGATTCCGGCCCAAATCTGCGGCATGGCCGCTCCCTTCACTTCCCTCGTGGCGGTGATGGTCACGCCGACGTTTCCTTACGCAGCGATCTGTTCGCTTCTCTCAATTAGCGGTCGAACCATCGGGTGGACGGCGGGCGGCCATTCTTCACAAGCCGTCGCAGCGGCGATAACAGGGAAGCCATACCTGCCGTCCTCGGACGATCGACACACTACGACTGTGCCGAAACCGCCCGAGCAACAAGGTAAGGAAAACGGGTAATCCGGCCGCGTAGCGGCTCCCGCCGGCGGTGCTCCGTCACCGCTGCGCGTGCGGAGCTCGCGCCCCGCCGGAGAAACGACGTCGGTAGGCTTCGGGCAGGTGACGCTTAATCACCCCGAACGGGAGAACGACATGAACGCCGTGATCTACCGCATTCGCTCCATCGCCGCATCGCTCCGCGCGAAGTTCACCACAGCGCCGACGGCGCTGCCGAAGGATCCGTTCGGGGAGCCGCCCCGCGAGGCTCACGACCCGCACTCGTATCAGGAAGAGTCGTGGAAGGCACCTGCGCCCTCCACGATCAACTTCCACTAAAGCCATGCTCCCCGGGGGACCCTTCTATGGCTTCGAGTCAAGACCCAACACGCGATGAAGCGGTCGGTCGTCGTCTCGGCCTGAGACCCCACGGCGCCGGTCAGGGAGTCGACGGGGTCCCGGTGGATACTGGACGCCGCAGCGAGCCCGACGGGCCGCGTGTTCTGAAGCGAGGTCGTAGGACATGCCACAAGACAAGAACCTTCCCCCGTTCCTGAAGTACGCCAACAGGGTGATCGTGTTCCTCAACAACATCGGTATCACCACCGGTCCTCCGCATGTTCTGACCGTGGTCGGCCGAGTCTCCGGCGAGCCGCGCTCCACACCCGTCTCGATCGTTGTCGTGGACGGGGCTCGGTACGTGGTCGCCGGACAGAAGATGTCCTGGGTCAAGAACGTGAGGGCTGCCGGCCGTGGCGAGATCCAGCGCGGCCGACGACGAGAGGCAGTGAATTTCACCGAGATGACCCTTGAACAGCGCGGCCCGATCCTCAGCGCGTACTGGCATCAGCACAGCCAGGGCCGAAAAGTCGCCGCTCAGATCTTCGAAGTCGGCCCGGAGGCGAGCGCTGCCGATTTCGCAGCGGCCGCGCCGCGCTGCGCAGTGTTCCGCTTAGATGATCAGGACTCCACGACCCTCGCGTAAGACTCGTCACCCCTGACGCCCCGTAGACGGCCGAACAGGCGCCCTCGTATCGTGCTCGGCGTCGACTCACACGGCTACGTGCCCAACACCATGCGGACCTGTAGCGCCTTGAATAGTTCACGTGCGATGTATCGCTTGACGCTGCGCCTGATCTCGCGGACAGTTCGGCCCTCTGACGTTCGTCGCTCGACGTATGCGCGAGTGCGCGCCTCGGAGACCATCCGTACGCGAGCGATCACGTCGAGCGCGCGATTGAGCTGACGGTCACCGCCACGGTTGAGCCGGTGACGTGTCGTGTTCCCCGATGACGCCGGAATCGGGTTCACTCCGGCGAGAGCTGCGAAAGCAGCCTCGCTCCGCACCCTGCCCGGGTGGGAGTATGCCGCGACTGCCACTGCGGCGGTGACCGGGCCGACGCCGTAGATCTGCTGCAGCCCGGGCGCGAGAAGCTCGACCAGCTCAGCTAACACTTCGCGGTTGTGTCGCATCTGTCGTCCAAGATCGATCACGGTCGAGGCCAACCGGACAGCTTCAGCGCGGATGATGCGCTCAGCCACGTCGGAACGATTAGCGTCCAGATTGGCGAGTTGCTGCACACCGCGATCGGTGAGTGCCCGCCTCGTGTCGAGCCCGAAGTCCGCGGTACGAACCAACGCGTTGAGCTGGTTCCGGGCGCTCGTGCGACGAACTTCCATATCCCGGCGGGCATCAAGCGTCACTCGGAGCGCGTTGCGCAGCCCGTCGGCCTTCGGCCGAGTCAGCGCCTCGAGCTCGATTCCCATCGCCGAGGTCGCGGCAGCGATCGCGTCGATTTCATCAGTCTTGCCGCGGACACGGCTCGACTTCTTCGGCGGCCGCACCTCGCAAAACACGATCTCGTCACGCAGCAGCGCCCGACCCAACGATGCACCGTAGGAGCCCGTACCCTCCATCGCGAACAGAACCGACCCGCCCGCGATGCCTCGCACCCAGGCGATCGCTCTGTCGATCGCCGCCGCCGTCACCGCGAACGCTTTCGTTCCGAGGATCTCGCCCGTCTTGGTGGCGACGATCGCGTAAGTGTGGGTGCGGGCGTGGGTGTCGACTCCGACGACGTATTCGTAGTGGTGGGCGACGATCATGCGGCCTCTTCTCCTCAGGGGTCATCCAGGTGGGATGCGCCGCGGAGGCATCTCTCTAACGAGTCACGCGGCCGAAGTCGCGGACAACCTTCTATCAAGCCATCGCAGCGTCACGCCGGTACTGGCTCGCTCGGCCGGACAGGTCCCCAGCAAGACACAGCGGTCAAGAGTGTGATGAGTCACGCCCGAGCGAGCCAGAACCAGCCTGACAGCCGGCACCAGGCCAGCCGAGATCATTAGAGAGTGTGAGGGGATCGCCCCTCGCGGGCCGGCTGGAAGGCCGGCCCTCCCCCACCTGCGACCCCTGCATGTGAGACCGAGATCCGACTGCTGGACGCGGCGGATCTGGGGCACACCGAGATCTGATCGTCGCTGAAGGCCGGGGTCCCGCTCCCGGCCTTCGTCATTTCTGGTCCCCACCCGGAAAGGGGCCGCCGCGGAGGGACATCTGCCCGTTCCTGCACGGATGTTCACGGTAACGTCAGCCGACTCCTCAGCGGCGAGGAGGTCGGCGGGAGCTCGTGCCCCCGCCTGCTGCCGCTCGGGGCACTCAGCGAGGACCGACCCAGAGGACGACCATGCGACGACGACACGCCCTGCTCCCTGGAGCGCTCACCGGACTGCTGCTGGCCTCCGGGCTCGTCGCCGGAGGGCCCGCCGCGGCTCCAGCGGCGGCCGCTCCGGTGGCCCCCGCTCCCGCCGCTCCCGCTCCCGCTCCGGACCGCCCCGTCGCGGCTCCGGACGCCGAGCCCACCGTGATCGAGCCGGAGGCGGACGCGACGACGCAGCAGGCCGCCCTCGCCCTCGACGCCGACTTCGTCGACGTCGAGATCCCGGCGCGCGCCCAGGTGCAGACGCACCGCGTGACGATCGCGCTCGTCGCTCCGCAGGGCACCGTCCCGGGCGGGTACACGACCGCCGACGCCGTCCGCGCCCTCGACCTCGTCGACCGGTTCTACTCCCGCGAGACCAGCGGGGCGATCCGCTTCGAGCTCGACCAGGTCGTCGACTGGCAGGTCGTCGACCAGCCGATCGGCTGCACGAACACGGGCGAACTGCAGGACTGGATCGCGCAGAGGACCGGCTGGCAGCGCGGACCGGGCAAGCACCTGGTCGCCATGGTGCCTGAGGGTGACCCGTGCCCGAACTGGGCCAACGGCGAGCAGTCCGGCGATCCCGATGACGGCGGACGCGCGTTCCAGCCCGGACCGGACGCGTACTTCCTCGCGCACGAGCTCGGCCACAACCTCTCGCTGCCGCACGCCTACAGCGTGAACTGCGCCACGACCCGCGACTACGCCTCCACCCCGCTGCCCGCGGACTGCCGCCGCGAGGAGTACGGCAACCGGACCGACGTGATGGGCGGCGCCTGGTCGTTCCTGCCGCTGTCGTCCCCGTCGCTGGCGCGCCTGGGCACGCTGCCGAACACCCGCCAGCCGGTCTGCGGCGCACCCCGCACCACGACGCTCGACACCCTCGGAGCCGGACCCGCCGGCCGGCGTGCGCTCACCTGGAACGACCCGCAGGACACGGGCATCCGCTACTGGGCGCAGTACAACGACCGCGCCGACACGACGTCCGACGGCGGCGCGTACACGAGTCCCTTCCAGGTGCGCCGCGACGTCTCGGGCGTGCAGATCCTGCGCTCGAACCCGGGCCAGCCGTACGCCGCCGACCTGCTCGAGCGTCCGGGCGACGCGAGCGAGGCGAACGAGTTCGTGCTCGCCGGAGAGAGCGCAGTGCTCAACTCCGGCATGTCCGTGCGGGTCGACCGGATCGACGAGCTCACCCGGACCGCGACGGTCACCGTGACCGTGCCGTGCACCGACTACGTCGGCGACATCGCTCCGCTCGCCTCGTCGACGAGCGCTTCGTACACCTCGCCGTGGACCTCGGTCGGAGCGGTCGCCGACGGCGCCGCCTCGACGATCTGGGGCTCCTGGCCCCGGGTCGGAGAGCAGCACGTCGAGCTGCGCTGGCCGAGCGCCGTGACCGTCGACAGCGCCTCGGTGCTGTTCGCGAGCGACGCGGCCGACGCCGACGGACGCGGGCTGATCCCCGCGCGGTCGTGGCGGGTCGAGCACCTGGTCGGCGACGTCTGGACTCCCGTGAGCGGAGCGGCTCCCGGCCGCGAGCGCGACGTGCTGAACCGCGCGACGTTCGCTCCGGTGACCACGACGGCGCTGCGGCTCGTGTTCACGGCGTGGGGAGCCGGCGAGTACGGCGGGTCCACGGGCGTGGCCGAGATCGAGGTGAACGGCATCGCCCTCGCGGCCTCGGCGGAGGCGCGCGGGACGCTGCAGAGCGTGCCGACCGCGACGACGCGCGACCTCGCGCAGTCCGTGCTGGTGCGCGACTCCTCCGGTCGCGCCCTCGCGGGCCGCTCGGTGGGCTTCGCGATCACCGGGCCGGCGGCCTTCGAGAGCGGAGCGACGACCGCCGCGGTGCTGTCGGGCGCCGACGGCGTCGCCGCGCTCCCCCGGATCCGCACCGGCTCCACCGCCGGCACCGTCTCGATCACCGCGCGCGTCGACGGCGTGACGACGGCGCTGGCCGGAGCGAGCGTTGCGCCCGGCGCCTCCGTCACCGCGAAGGCGACCTCGCGGCTGATCCTCGGGAAGGTCGTCGTCACGGTGACGGCGACGAACACCGGCCGCGCGGCCGCCGATCTGACCGTCGTGACGCCCTACGGCACGGCGTCCTCGGCCGCGGTCGCCCCGGGCGCCACGGTGACCAAGGTGTTCCGCACGGGCAAGAGCTCGATCGCCGCCGGCACCGGCACGGTCACGGCTGTCTCGGGCGCCTCGCGCGCGAGCGTCTCGGTGGTCATCCCGCGCGCGTGACCGGGACGGGGGCTGCCCGCCCGCCAGGACGACTCCGTCCGGGCGGGCGGCTGCTGTTGGCGTCGAGGTGACGCGCCCGGCGACGTGCCGCGGCGGAGTGATCGGGGGACACGATGAGGCGGACGACCGCAGGGATCGCACTGGCAGGAGCACTGCTGCTCGCCCTGACGGGATGCGCGGGCGGAGGCGGGACGGTGGGCGAGGTCCGACTTGTAAGCATGACAACAAGTCAGCGCGGCCCGCTCGTCAGAACAGAGGAGGGAGCTGCCCTGAGGTGAGGATCAGCCGCAGCCCGACCGCGAGAAGAGCGCCCGTCGCGATGACGACTCCGACGATGAGCCGCCGCTCAGCGGCGCTGTCCGCCGCGGCGATCCGGTTCGCTCGGATCGCCTCCTCCTGCTCGATCAGGCGGCGGCTCGTCTTCCGACTCAGCCCCGTCAGCCGCTCGCCGTGCAGGCGCACACGGTCGGCCTCCTGCTGGAGTCGGCCGCTGGACAGGCGCGAGAGCTGATGAGCCGCGCGCGCGGCCCCGGGCCGCTCATCGACACGGCTGCGCTCGATCACGTAGTCACCGCCGGGATGAGGAACGCGATCAGCGCGGCGGCGTGGTCGGTGCCGTCCTCCCGGACGGGGAACCCTCCGAGCACCCACACCCCGGGGAGGGTGAGCGTGTTGCGGACGCCCGCGAGCAGCCGTTCGGTGCTGTAGCTCTCGTGCTCCTCGTAGTAGTTGCGCTCGAACGCGACGATGAGGCCGATCTGCTCGGGCGTCGCGCATCCGGTGTCGGCGTCGATGACCGGTGCGGTGCGGGCGGGGTCCGGGGTGAGGAACGCGATCAGTGCGGCGGCGAGGGCGGAGCCGTCGTCCTCGACGGGCTCGGCGCCCGGCAGGGCGTGGGCGTTGCGGACGGCGGCGAGCATCACGTCGTCGCTGTCGTCGGCGTTCTGGTCCCAGTGAGCGCGCTGGTCGGTGATGATGAGGGCGACCTGATCGGGGGTCGCGAGGCCGGTGTCGGTGTCGGTGCGGTACATGGTCTGTTCCTCTCAGCGGGTTGCGGCCAGCGCGGTGTTGATGTCGACGGTGATCCCGCGCTCCGCGAGGCGGTCGAGGGTGGCGGGCTCCTTCGCGATCTGCTGCCAGCCCTCGGGCGAGATGACGACCGCGGGATCCCCGTCCGCGTCGTTGAAGACGACACAGGTGCGCGAGTCGAGAACGGCCCCGGTGCGCGGGCAGAGGATGTTCTTGCGGACGAGGTAGGTGACCGTCTGGTCACGGAGGATCGCTTCGAGGGTGTCCATGTGTGTTGCTCCTGCTCCTGGCTGATCGTTTTTCTTTGCCTCTCCGGCGGGGAAAACCGTTTGAGTGGAGCCGGCGGAGTGACACCGATCACGGGCGAAATAAGCCCGTAGGGCGCGTCCGGGATCGGTGGCACGCAGCCGGTGGAGCGAAATAGGTTGGAACCGCGGAGAGGTGAAGAATTTCAATCAGGTTGTCAACAGTGCCGCAGGCTCCATCAGCCAGCGCCAGCCGGTCTTGCGCCCCCGCTGGTCGAAGTGACGCATAATCTGATGATGACGACGGCCGAGTGGTTTTCGATGGACGAGCTACTTCCATCCACAAGTCCGTTCACCCGTGCGTTCCTGACGCGATTGAGCCTTCGCGCTGCCGCATGGGATACGGACGTGCAGCCGAGCGACACCAGCTTTGACTTTTCGCCCGACACCGTCTGGGCTCGTATCGACGTGCCGGGTCTATCCGGCGGCATGACGGTGCTCTGGGTGGGGTGCACTGAGGATTACCACGGGGTTCCCCTGCTTGAAGGCTCGTGGGGAGACCGATGGCTGGTCGCTGATCACCACGGCGCGGATCCGCTCCGAGACCTCACGGTGACGGGCGCACCCGCGGCTCCGGAGCTACTGGCCGACCTCGCCGCTCAGTGGTGCGGACGGCACCTTCGAATGGATGTATTCCGCGAAGAGTGGGCGTTCGGGCGATGGACGCATTGGACGGAGCTCGGGCGCCAGTTCCAGGTGCGGAAGCGACAAACTCCGGTTAGGAAGATATTGGAACGAACCAACGGTCGTTCAACTGGGAACCACCTTGCGTAGGTTCCGGTAGCTGACGAAGTCGTGTGGGGCTAGAGGCGGCCTGCGCAGCGCCCTGACAGCCATCGACGGGTGAGCTGTAGGGGAGGTCATCGCGGAACATCGCCCAGATGACGTCGAGACGCCGTCGGGCGAGGGCGAGGATGGCCTGCTTGTGCGACTTCCCCTCGCCACGTTTGCGGTCGTAGAAGATTCGCGACTCGGTCTTCTGCTGCACGCTGACCATCGCTGCGAGGTAGCAGGCGCGCAGCAGCCGTCTGTCGTAGCGGCGTGGCCGGTGGTGATTGCTGCTGATCTTGCCCGAGTCACGCGGCGCCGGAGCGAGACCGGCGACGCCGGCGAGCCGATCGGCGCTGACGTAGACGCTGAGGTCAGCGCCGGTCGACGCAAGGAACTCGGCCGCGAGCAACGGACCGAAGTCCGGCATCGAGCGCAAGAGCTCAGCGGCACGGCTGCTCTCGACCCGTGCGGCGATGAGCTGGTCGATCTCCGCGATGCGGCTTTCGAGAGCGATGACATCGAGCGCGAGCCGGCGCGCGAGTTCAGCTGCGATCGCCTGGCCAGGAAGCACGCTCTGCTGGCTCTTCGCCGCGGTGACCGCGGCGGCGGCGGTCGCGACGGCCGTCCGGCAGCCCTGTGCGCGAAGCCACCGCGCCAGGCGGGACTCCCCCATCTTCCGGATCGCGTCCGGTGTGGCATAGCCGGTGAGCAGAAGAAGCGAGGCTCGGCTGGCGGAGTAGTTGAACGCGCGCTCAAGCGCCGGGAAGTACTCGAGCAGGTGCCCGCGAAGCCGATTGATCGCGCGGGTACGGTCGCAGACGAGGTCTTTCCTGTGAGCGGTCAGCGCGCGCAGCTCGATGCGCGTCTCATCCTCGACCGTCAGTACCTGCAGGTCGCAGCGCATCCGCGCCTGGTCGGCGATGATCGCCGCGTCCTTCGCGTCGGTCTTCCCATCACCCCGGTACGCCTTCGCCGCGTGGTGCACGGCGTGGCCGGGGATGTAGACGACCGGCAGAGCGTGAGCGGCGAGGAGCCCGAGGATCAGTGCCGCTCCCCCACTGCTGAGATCGATCGCCCACAGGCACTCGTCGCCGCCGGCGAGATCCGTGACAGTAGCGATCAGCTCGAGCAGCGCCGCCTCGTCATTGGCGACGCGGGCGGAGTGAAGCTTGGCGCCGTCTGCGTCGATGACCACGCAGTGATGGTGCCCCTTCCCCGCATCGATCCCGGCCCAGATCTGCGGCATGGCCGCTCCCTTCGCAACGTCAGGTGGTGGTGATGGTCGCGCCGACTTTTCCTTACGCAGCGATCTGGTCGCTTCTCTCAATTAGCGGTCGAACCATCGGGTGGACGGCGGGCGGCCATTCTTCACAAGCCGTCACAGCGGCCAAAACGCAGGAGCCCTACCCGCCGTCCTCGGACGATCGACACACTACGACTGCACCGAAACCGCCCGAGCAACAAGGTAAGGAAAACGGATGGAACGGGCCGCATCGCGGCCTCCCATTGGCGGTGCTCCGTCGCCGCTGCGCGAGTGCAGCTCGCGCCCCGGAACGGGACACCGGGGAGCGTGAGGGGGTCGCCCCTCACGGGCCGGCGCCGCCGGCCCCCACGCTCGAGCGGGTCGTGTCAGCGTCGGATGCGACGATGGAGGCATGTGGGAACTGGCACACCGGACGCGCGCGGAATCGGCATCAACGGTGGTGCGCAGCAACGCGGCGACGAGCGCCGCGGTGATACCGGAAGTGCGCGCAGCGATCCCGGAGGATCACGTCATCCTCTACGCGGTCCGGATCGCGAACGGCTGGGAGTAGAACCCACCGGGATTCGCTCGGAACCACTAGCGTTGCGATCAGTTCCGGAAAGCGATGGTCTCGTGATGGCAAACGTGTTGAAGTTCGTCGGAAAGGCATTCGTGATCGTCTTCCGCCTTCTGGGCGCGGCGGTGTCCGCGGGACTCGCCGCTCTGGGCGTGGGCAGCTTCCAGCAGCCCAACCCCGGACCGCCTCCGTCCTCTACGGAGAACCGCGAATATAGGCCGTAGAACGGCGAACTCTGCGGCGGATGGCGGAGTATCTCGGAGGACCGAGTCCTACTCGGCCGCGGAGGCGGCGCGGCGGCGGGGTGCGCGTTGGGTGGTCGTGGTGACGACGGCGGTCGCGCGGGTGAGGTTGGGGCCGATGGCGTCGGCTTCGAGGACGCGGCCGGTGCGGCGGTTCTCTCCTTCTCCCCAGGCGACGGTGCGCTCGTAGCCGACGACGATCACGGCGTCTCCCTTGTGGAGGGAGGCGAGGACGTGCTCGCCGAGTTCGAACTTCGCTTCCACGTAATGCGTGGTCGGGGCGTCGTGCGGGGTCCACTCCCCCGCGCGGTATTCGCCGGTGTTCTCGATGACGCGCAGCTTCACGATCTGCACGCGGCCCGCCTGCACGGCCTCGGGGTCGGCGGCGAGGTTGCCGGTGATGGTCCTGGTGCTCATCTGTCGTCTCCGTAAGTTTGGTGGCGGCCCGAGGGGGCCGGATGGGGCTTATCTGTCGTCGCCGATCGTGTGGCTCAGCAGGAGTGGCCGTCCGGTCCTCTGGGGTGCCCCTGGCCGCTAATTGAGATGTGCGTTTCGGTCGCTGTTTACGGAGATGACGGTTGGGTGCTCCTCGGGCTTACACGAGGCAGATCACGACTGAGGAGGACGGGTTGAACGATCGACAAGCTCACATCTGGGTGGGCATCGATGCAGGAAAGGCGCATCACTGGGTGACAGCGATCGACGACCAGGGCGCGATGCTCTGGTCGCGCAAGGTCAGCAACGACGAAAGTGCGATCCTCGACCCGCTCGCCGAAGTGCTTACTCTCGGCGAGAACTTCACCTGGGCAGTCGACATCGTCGGCACCACGTCTGCGCTGCTTCTCGCGCTGCTCGCAAGCCACGGACAGTCCGCGCTGTACGTCCCCGGACGGATCGTCAAACGGATGGCCGGCGCATACCGAGGCGAAGCGAAGACGGACGCCCGCGACGCCTACGTGATCGCCGAGACGGCGCGGCACCGGCACGACCTGACCCCAATCAGGCTGCCGGTCGAGATCATTGCCGACCTCAAGCTCCTGATCGCACATCGCGGCGATCTCGTCGCTGATCGCGTCCGCATGCTCAACCGGCTCCGCGACGTCCTGACCGGCATCTTCCCCCGCCTTGACCGCGCGTTCGACTACGCCAAACACAAGGGCGCTCTCACCCTCCTCACCGGCTACCAGACGCCCACCGCGCTTCGCCGGATGGGGCAGGTGCGCCTGACGAAGTGGCTGGCTCGCCGCGGCGTGCAAGGCGCGCCGGCGGTCGCGGAGGCTGCTCTCGAGGCCGCGAGCGGACAACAGACGCAAATCGGGAACGAGACGATCGCGGCGCAGATCATCGCCCTCGACAAGCGTCTCCGAACGCTGGAGAACCAGATCACCACGATGTTCCACGCGCACCCGCAGGCCGAGATCATCGAATCGATGCCCGGGATGGGTCCGATCCTCGGAGCCGAATTCCTCGCCGCAGCCGGGCCACTCGACAACTACGCCGACGACGGCCACCTCGCCGCAGCGGCCGGGCTCATACCCGTTCCGCGCGACTCCGGACGCCGGACCGGGAACATGCACCGGCCGAAGCGGTACAACCGACATCTGCGCCGCTCGCTCTACCTCTCAGCGCAGACCTCCGTCATCCGCGAAGGACCAAACCGCGACCTTTACCTCAAGAAACGTAGCGAAGGGTACAAGCACACGCAGGCGCTCCTCGCTCTCTCCCGACGACGCGTGAGCGTGCTTTGGGCCCTGCTGCGCGACAACCGCACGTTCACCCCGGCGCCTCCGATTCGCTCTGCACAGATGAGCTGAACCGAGGTGATGAGCACTACGCCTCGTCAAACCCGATCGCCGCTTCGAGCGCCCACTGACCGATCCCCGTATCTAACGGTTCCTGCGATCGCTCCGTGTCGCCGTCGGCAACGTGTGGCTCCACG